>CAZLBQ010000410.1:0-5958 GCA_964557745.1 uncultured Anaerolineales bacterium | reverse complement strand
GTGGCGCGGCGCGGAACGAACAGACCTCGACATCCGGGAACTGGCGCGGATCGCCGTCAAGTATAGCCTGTTCGCGGAGCGCGTCCAAGACGCCGCCCGGATCGCCCTCCGGGTAGCGCACGTACCACAGGCGTGGCGCGGCGGGCAACTGGGCCAGGGCCTCGGCCGTCTCGCGCGCGCCAAAGTGGCCGTACACCCTGGCGACGGGCATCCCCGACGGCGCTTGTTGGGCCGCCAGGGACGCGCCGTTGACGACCAGCGCGTCGCCCGGCTGCGCCTGCTGCCGCAGGTAGGCCAACGGCGCGTCGGCGGCCGTGTTGCGGTAGATCCAGGCGTAGTCGATGCCGTTTAGCCGCACGACATGCACGGGCGTCTCGGCGGGGTTATCGAAGTAGCGCTGCATCAAGCCTTCGCTGCGCCGCCGCTGCGTCTCATTGATGTAAAAGACGACATAACCTGTCTGGTAGGAGCGGAAGCCTGGCGTGCTGCGCGTCTCGCCGACGTAGAACGGCGCGAACTGCGAGACGCCGCGCGCTGCCGCCTGGGTCTGCGCCGCGTCGGGCAGTGTGTTCAGGTAACGCGCCGCCTCGTCGTAGCCCTCGCCCCAGCCCACGAGCAGCCACTGTGTCGCGGCTCGCCCACCGCCGAGCAGGGGGTTATAGTAGGTGAGATAATAGGGCGCGGTGGGCAGCACGAGGGCGAGTTGCGTGGCGAGCAGCCCACCGAGCGCCGCCCAGCGCCAGCGCGGCCAGCGCGCGGCCAGCCAGGCCAGCCCGACCCCGGCCGCCAGGTCTAGCGGCGGAAAGACGGGCAGGATGTAGCGGTCGAATTTCTTCGGGCTGAGGGAGATGAGCACGGCAAAGAGGAGCGCGAAGAGGAGTAGGGCCGCCACCGGACGCCCAGGGAACAGGTTATCGAGACCTCGACGCCGCCCGCGCCAGAGTGCCCACAGCGCGCCGGCCAGCCCGACTAGCCCCCAGGGCGAGGTCCGGAAACCCAACGCCAGGACATACATGAGCGGGCCGGGGTCGTCGACAATCTCCTCGCCCACGAATTGCCCCGCCTGATGCGGGTTGCCGCCCTCGACGGCGGCCTTGTCAATCACGCCGCGTACTGTTCCGACCGGGTTCGTCCACAGCGCGGGCCACACTAGCACGAAGCCAATGAGCGCCGCGATGCCCCACGTCAGGCTACGGCGCGTAACTGGCCCCAGCAGACTGCGCCAGTCGCGCTTGCCGGGCGGCACGCTCCGCCACGCCAACCACAGCAGCCCCAGCCCCGCCCACGGCCACAGGAAGACCGCCGCTACCTTCTGCGCCAGCGCCACCCCGGCCAGCGCCCCCGCCAGCGCCAGCCAACGAAACTCAGCTACTCCGCGAGGTGGAGGCCCCATCTCCCCCGCTCCCCTGCTCCCCTGCTCCCTAACCCCTAACCCCTGCTCCCCTGCCCCTGTCCCCAGCAGCGCCAGAACGCTCAACGTCAGCAGCCCGCTCAGCGCGGCGTCCAGGTGCAGGACGCGAGAGTGGGCCAGTAGGAAGGGGTCGGCGGCCAACAGCGCCAGGCCGACCAGCGCGGGCCACGCGCCCAGGACACGCCGCGCGAGGGCGTAGATGCCTGTCAGCACCAGAGTGTTGAACAGCGCCGCCGCGACGCGCATACGGAAGAGGGTGTTGCCCAGTTCCGCCATCTCGGCCGCGTTGGCC
Source organism: uncultured Anaerolineales bacterium (assembly GCA_964557745.1). Lineage (GTDB taxonomy): Bacteria > Chloroflexota > Anaerolineae > Epilineales > JAHCIE01 > JAHCIE01. The sequence goes on along the minus strand of CAZLBQ010000410.1, from coordinate 4,255 downwards.
GCCGAGGGCGCGCTCGCATTCTCCGTCTTGAGACAAGTGGCAAGGGAGGCGGAAGCGGTCCCCGGCGGCACGGCCAGCGTCCCCAGCCACATGGTGATGACGCCGGGGTGGCCGGTCTGGAAGGTGTTCTTCAGGTCGCTCGTGCGCAGCGCCTCGCCAAACGATAGGGCCCGGCATGTCCAGCGCATCTCGTCGGCGGCGATGAATACGTTGAGCTGCGGCAGGCGTAGCGCCAGCGCCACGACCAGCACGAGCGCGGCGGCCAGGTCGAACCAACGCGTCCTCATGGCCGCACCGTCACCTGGCCCACCACCACCTGGTCGCCCGCGCTGTCGGCCCCCGTGACGGGGACGCGCTGGCCACTGGCTGCGTCATACAGGCCGACGCGCAGTGGATAGGTTCCCGGCGGCGTGGCCGCGTCCAGCCGCAGCGACCGCGTCTCGACCACCACCTCGCCCGGCGTCCACGTCGAGGTGGGCCGGGCCCCGCATTGCGGCCAGCCGTCGCTCTGCGCCCACAGCCTGTCATCTTCCAGGTGGGTAAACACCGACAGGTTCGCGGACGGCCTGGCGTCGGCCTGCCAGAACAGGGTCAAATTGACCGTGCCCCCCGCCGCCAGGGTCATCTTGTCGACCTCGTAGCCCAGCAGGCGGATCGGGCCAAAGGCTGCGTCGGTGCGTGTCGCCGGGACGGCCTCGGCCAGCGCCTGCCCAATGGGGAACGCCGCCCCCTGCGCTGGGTTGAGCGCCACGCTGTCGGCCAAGGTGTAGGTGCGCACCTCGGCCACCGGGTCGCGGCTGTAGACGCGCAGCTTGGGCTGCCCATCCACCATGACCTGGGCCTGCAAGTGGTACTCGCGCTGCACACGGTCCAGGGGAATCTTCTCGGCGTCCTGGACGTTCTCGGCGACGATGTAGGTGCGCGGGTTGTCGGCGCAGCGCGCCGCGCCACGCGTGTACCAGCCGGTAATCAGCGGCTCCTCGTTGCTGTCGTAGGTTCCCTGGAGCGTCCCATCCTGGTACAGCGCGGCGACGACCCCCCACCCCGCGCGGTAGGGGAAGCCGAAGTAGCCCCCCCGCGGCGGGTCATCGCCGTAGACCACCGGGTAGAGCGGGCTGCGCGCCGCCGGATAGACGCGCTTGTACTCCGGCTCGTGCCGCACAAACACGGTCCACAGATAGCCCACCTGAAGCAACCCAACAACCACAGCCATCCCAATCAACAGCCACCCCCAGCGCCTCCGCTCCCCTGCCCCCCCGCTCCCCTGCTCCCTGGCCCCTAGCCCCCGGCCCCCGGCCCCTACGCCCCACCCGATCAGCAGCGCCCAGCCGGGCATCATCGTGTAGAAGTGGGTATGCGGCTTCTGGACCAGGAACGCCGCCACCACAAACGGGACGACGAACCAGATGAAGGACGCGATAAACGCGATGGACGATGGACGATGGACGGTTGACTGGACAATTGACGATGGACGATGGACGATGGACGATTGATCTTCGCCTGCTGCCCGCTGCCCGCTGCCTGCCGCTTGCCGCTTGCTGCCCACTGCCCACCCCAGCGTCCCTACCAGCGCCACAATCATCGCCACGACATACCACGTCGAGTTGTAGAACGTGGCGCGGGCGAAGTAGTCGGCCAGGTTGTTGTACAGCGGCCCGCCGCCCGCCCCACCCCCGCGCACGCGGCGGTCCAGGATGTAGGTGACGGTCTCCCGAAAGTGCGGGTGCAGGATAAAGGGGAGGTAGAAGAAGCCCGCCACGGCGCCAAAGGCAACGCTTGGGCCGAGCACGGCGACGGCCCTGCCCGGCAGGCCGGCGAACGCCTGGCGGTGAGCGCGGAGGCCCTGGACAATGAGATAGGCCATCGGGAGCAGGGCGAACACCGCCTCGTAGTGAGCCAGCGTGCCGACGGCGACCAGGCCCCCGCCCACCGCGGCCCACCCCACGCGCCCCTCCTGCCAGACGCGCCAGGCGCACCACACGCCTAGGACGGCCATGAGGGCTACTATGCTCTGATACTTGACGATACGCCCGCAGGCCTCGAAGTAGTCGGCCACGCGTACATCCACGGCGGCGACGGCGGCCATGATTGCGACCCTTCGTGATGAGGAGCTATCCGTGCCGCTGAACAACGCGGCCACCGCCAGCACGGCCAGCACGTTCGCGACCGCGAAGGGCAGCCGCGCCGCCGCCTCGTCAATGCCCCCCGCCGCCGCCCACACCAGCGCCGGCAGCAGCACCTCGGCCGGGCCTTTCTTGTGGACGAACAGCACCTCGTCGCGGCCCTGGTTCAGCCCGGCGGCCATCAGCATCGCCCGCGCCTCGTCCCCCTGGAACTCCGCGTAGCCCAGGTGGGTGAAGCGCAGCACCCCGGTCAGCACGACGGCTAGCACGACGAGCCAGTTGACCCAGGCCGGGCCGACCCGAGCGCGCTCTGCGTCACTGATACTCGCTGCGGGGACAGTGGATTGCGGTCGGAGGACCATCCACCCGACCACCGCCAGCGTCAAAGCGTCGAATCCGACCACGACCAGTGGCTGGGTCAGCGGCCCCGGCAGGTAGGCCAGGGCCAGCCCCCACAGCGCCATGCCCGCGACGCCCAGGCCGCCGGCCAGCGCGACCCGCGCCGGCCAGGGCGCGGCCTCTTGACGCAGCAGCTGTGTACCGGCCAGCGCGCCTGGCAGAAGTATCAGGAGTAGAGCCGCGCTCGCGCGGACGATGAGGGGGAAGGGAAGGAAGAGGCCGAGGTGGGCGAGGAGGGCCACCGCGCCGCCGAGCATCAGCGTGTGGATCGCCTGCGGCGTGATGCGGGCGACGCGGCGCGAGCCTGGCGCTGCTTCCTGGACACCGGCCATATGCGTCTCGTCTGCTGTCTAGGAGATGGCGCCGAGGGTCAGCGGGGTGCTAGGCGCGGGCGTCGCGCCGTCCAGCACTTCGCGGACGACGTAGATCGGCTTGTCCTGCGCTTCGTAGTACGTCCGCGTCATGACCTCAGCCAGCAGGCCTGTGGTGATGAACTGGATGCCGACGATGACCAGCAGAATTGCTAGCCACAGCAGCGGGCGCTCGCCGATGTTCTGGCCGAGGAAGAGCTTGACAAAGCTCAGGTACAGCCCAATCAGGATGCCCAGCCCGGTCGTAATCAGGCCGAGCGTGCCGAAGACGTGGATGGGGCGGGTGTCGTAGGACAGCAGGAAGCGCACCGTCATCAGGTCCAGGAAGACGCGGATGGTGCGCGAGATGCCATACTTCGAGCGGCCGTACTTGCGGGCGTAGTGGTTGACGGGCATCTCGTCTACCTTAACGCCCATACGGCTCGCCAGGGCCGGGATGAAGCGGTGCATCTCACCGTACAGGCGGATGCCCTTCGCCACGTCGCGATGGTAGACTTTCAACGAGCAGCCGTAGTCGTGGAGATGGACGCCCGTCGTCCGCGAGATGAGGCGGTTGGCGGCCACCGACGGCAGGCGGCGGCTCAGCAGTTTGTCCTGGCGGTTCTTGCGCCAGCCGCTCACGATGTCGTAGCCCGACTCGGCTCGCTCGACCAGCATCGGGATGTCGCGCGGGTCGTTCTGGAGGTCGGCGTCCATGGTGATGATCCACTCGCCCTCCGCCTGCTTGAAGCCTGCCGCGAAGGCGGCCGTCTGGCCGAAGTTGCGGCGGAAGCGGATCACCTTCAGGCGCGGGTCCTCGGCGTGCAGCCGCTTGAGCAGGTCGAAACTGCGGTCGGTGCTGCCGTCGTCGATGATGATGATCTCGTAGGGCCGACCGTACCCCTCCAGGACCTCGGTGAGGCGGGCGTACAGTTCGGGGATCGACTCCTCTTCGTTCAAGAGGGGAATCACAATCGACAGGTATGGGTCACGCACGTTGCCACTCCACCTGGGCGCGCAGGCCCGTCTCCAGCGCCACCTCTGGCCGCCAGCCCAGCACGCGCTGCGCCTTCGTCGTGTCCGCCAGGGCGAAGCGCTGCTCGCCCGGCCTGGCCGGGGCTGGCACCCGCGCTAAGGACTTGCCGACGATGCCCTCGACCAGCGCGATGGTCCGGTTCCAGGATACGTTGCTCCCCCCGCCGATGTTGAACGCCTCGCCGGTTGCCCCGTGGCCCAGCGCCAGCAGGTTGGCGCGTACGGCATCGGCGACATACGTGTTGCCGCGTGTCTGCTCCCCGTCGCCGTAGACCGGCATCGGCTTGCCGTGTAGCACGGCGTCGATGAGCAGGTAGATGCCCATGTCGGGCCGCTGGCGCGGGCCGT
>CAZLBQ010000409.1:0-5985 GCA_964557745.1 uncultured Anaerolineales bacterium | reverse complement strand
GCCAGCTGGCCCACTTCTACACCCTCCCCTCCAAGGCCAGCCAGGACCCGGACTTGGGCGCGAACCCCAGACTCTCCCTGACCGAGCAGGGCTCCCAGGACTGGATTGTCTACGCCGACGAGGTGGCCGACTTCGCCACCCGCACGCGCGCCGAGCCGGTCGCCTGAGCCAACCCCCCCATGCCCAATCTAGCGACTCTCACCGAAGCTGACATCCAGGGCGAGTTCTCGGTCAACGCCCTGCGCAAGGGCTACGAGTTGATGACCTCCGTCCAGAACGCGCGCCGCGTTGGGAATACCCTGCACGCGACGGTTCAGGGGACGGGGTATTACACCGTCGAGGTCGAGGTGCGGCCCGGCGGCTTCTACGGCGAGTGCAACTGTCCCTACGAGTGGAAGGGCCACTGCAAGCACATCGCCGCTGTCTTGCTCAAGTGGCTGCGCGCGCCGCGCAGCTTTGTCGGGGACGGTAGCTTACCCATGCCGCCGGAGGTGGAGACGCCCCAGTCATTAGAGGTCACGCTGGCCGAGCCGTTGCCGTCGCTCGTCCCGGCCCAGCTGCCCGACTGGGTGACGACGTCGTTTGAGGCGCGGCGCGCTAAGGACGGCGACAACCTGCAGGGCTGGCTGGAGAGCCTGCGGCTGGACGAACTGCGCGAGATGGCCCGCCAGCGGGGCTGGACGGTGCGCGGGACGCGCAAAGCCGACGTCGCGGCCCAGGTGGCGGCCAACCTGGCGAACCCGGACGAGATCGCGGCCCAACTGGCGCGGCTGGACGCCGAGCACCGGCGGGTACTATGGGGCATCGCCCTGAGCGGCGGCTTCGCCGGGCAGAAGAACGACGACGCCGAGCGCGTGGCGCTGGGCTGGGGATCGCTGACCAAGCACGCCAAATTCGAGACCTACGCCCGCCACCTGGCGGACCTGGGCTTGATCTTTCTCGGCAATGAGTACGACCCGTACAACCCCTTCGGCGCGTTCATCCCGCGCCTCATGGCCCGCAACTACCCGCCGCTGCTGGCCGAGGCCATGCCGACGAGCGAGCGTCTGGCTCCGCAGACGACGGTCACTGAGGTGCGGGGGGCGGAGAGCGCCCTGGTGCGGCTGACGCTCCAGGTTCTCAGCCTCCTGGAGCAGACGCCCATGCCCCTCCGCCCGCCCATGCCACGCCCGCGCCTGGAGAAGTTCCAGCCCCACCTGCGCGGCTGGGACTACGACGCCGACGAGATCGCGCGCCTCGACCGCGAGGGGCGGCTGCGGAAGCGGGAGGCGCAGGTGACCGTGCCGCCGCCCGCCCCGCCGCTGCCTGATGAGGTCGTGGCGCGGCTTGAACCCGTGGTGGGCAGCGCCGCGCGCCTGGAATTTATCTACCACCTGATGCTCAAGGGGGGCCTGGTCCAGCCGGGCAGCCCCGTGACCCCGTGGCGACAGGTGCGTGACCTGTTCCTGCAACAGAGCGAGGCGGCGCAGCGGGCCATCCTGGCGCGATCGTACTTCAACCTCGACACGTGGAGCGAGTTGTGGGGCGTGCTGCGCGGCTCACCGGACCTGCGCGTGATGCGCAATCTCGAACCTCTCTACGGAACCCTCTCGCCCCAGGGCTTCATGGCCGAACTGACGGGGATGCGCCAGGTCGTGCTGCGGACCCTGGCCTGGCTGCCCGACAACCGCTGGATCCCCCTGGCGGACGTGTGTGACATCCTGCGCCGTGTCTGGCCCCGCTTCGACCAAGGCTTCTGGACGCGCTCCTACTGGGGACCGTATGCCAAACATGGTAACTGGTGGCTGACGAGGCGGGACACCCCGCTCAATCCGGATAACCCCCGCGACTGGGACCGCGCGCAGGGTGAGTTCATCCGCGCGCTGGTCGCCGGCCCGCTGCACTGGCTGGGCCTGGCCGACGTCGCGTTCGAGGGGCTGACGCCGACCCACCTCCGCCTGCACGGCCTGAGTGACCTGTTCTGGGACCGGGCTGAGACGGTCGCTGCGTCGGTCGAACTTGTTCCGACAGAGCAGGGTAGACCTGCCGCGCCAACGCCAGTCCACATCGACCAGGATGTGATTCGCGTCAACCCCAACCGCCTGGCGAGCGCGGGCCACAGCCTGCTCGACCGCATCGCCAAGCTGGAACAGGGCCGCGCCCACGAGTTTGTCTATCGCCTCGCCCCGGCCCAGGTCCACAAGGCATTCGAGAGCGGCCTCAGCCTGGACCAGATCGAAGACGAGTGGGCTACGGCCTTCGGTGAGGCCATGCCCGACACCCTGCGCCAGCGCGTCCAGGCGTGGTGGGACAGTTACGGGCGGCTGCGGCTGTACCGCGACGTGACCATCATCGAGTTTGGCGATGACTATGCGCTGACTGAGATGAAGGCCGTGACGTCCCTCGGCGCGCTGATGATCGCCGAGCTATCGCCGCGCCTGGTCCTCATCCCCCAGTCCGCCGTGGCGCAACTGACCCAGGAGCTAGAGCGGGCGGGCTACACGCCCCAGGTAGCGAAGACATGAACGAGGTCGAGCGCCTGTTCGATACCTACAACGCCAACATCTTGCAGGCGCTAGGCGTTGAGGCCGGACTGTTCCCACCCGGCGGCAAGAAGCCGTCGAAGGCGGACGTCGTGGCGCGGCTCAAGGCGGACCTTTTCACCGAGGCCCGCATCAAGGCGGCGCTGGCGAAGCTCACGCCGGCCGAACGCGCCGTCCTCAACCGCCTGCAACTGCGCGGCGGGCAGGCCCCGAAGCGGTCCCTGCTGCGCGAGCTAGTCCGCGCCGGCGTCGCCACCCTCGCTCCGGACGCGACGTCGCAGGACGTCTCCGTCGACAGCAGCGTCCCGTATGCGAGCGACGGCTATGTCGGCCTGCCGACCCGCCCCCGCTCTACGGTCTTCTACGACCTCATCGCGCGCCTCACCCTGCACGGCCTCGTCTTCAGCCGCGTCGAGCAGACCTACTACGCCAGCTACAACTACAAGCTCCAGTTTCACCCGGCCGAGGAGATCTTCATCCCTGACGTCGTCAAGCGCCATCTCCCGCCGCCCGACCCCGTCGTGATGGATCAGGCGACCGTGCAGCCGGCGCGGGTCCAGGCGCAGCCGCCGCTGGCCTTTGTCCGCGACCTGTACCTGTACTGGGACTTTGTGCGGCGCAACGACGTGCCGCTGCTGCAGAACGGCCTGGTCGGCAAGCGCAGCCTGAAAGCAGTCAATCAGACGCTCATCACGCCGGACAAGGCGTTCGACACCGCCTCCAACGAGGGGGGGATGCCGCGCGTGTTCGTGCGGCGCAAGTTGCTCATCGCGCTGGGCTTGCTGCAGGCGCCCGGCAGTCGGCTGCTGCCCACCGTAGACCCACCGGCGCTACCCGACTTCTGGTCGCTCGGCCTCGACGAGCAGATCGCGCGCTGCGTCCGTGCCTGGGTCAGGCTGGGCGTGGAGCAGGGGCGTGACCTGGGCATCACGGGCTTCGTAGCTGACGTTCTCCCGGCTCGCCAGGCCCTGCTCGACCTGCTGCTGAAGCTGACAGGGGGCGTGTGGTTCGACGCCGAGGACGTGCAGGAGCGGCTGCGCGACAAGGACACCAACTTCCTGTTCCCACGCCGCAAGCAGATCGAGGGGCAGCAGGGCCGCGCCTCGTATTACTACAGCAGCTACTACTACAGCGAGACGCCCGACAAGATTCTCGCCAAGCTCGACCAGGCCGAGATCAAGTTCCTGCGCGAGGCGCTCGGCGGCTTGCTGTACGAGACGGGCCTGCTCGAATTGGGGTTCAACGAGGGCGGGGCGCAGGCGTGGACCGTCGCGCGGTTGACCGAGTTTGGCCGCGCGGCGCTGGCCGCCGTGCAGCGGACCGACGAGGGGGGGCGGGCGGGCGCGGCGGCGGGTGACACGGGGCGGATTGTCGTCCAGCCCAACTTCCAGATCCTTGCCATCGGGCCGGTCCCCATCGCCACGCTGGCGCATCTGGACGTGTTCGCCGATCGGGTCAAGGCCGACGCCGGTGTCTTCGAGTATCACCTGTCGCGCGAGTCGGTGTATCGCGGCCAGCAGGCGGGGCTGAGTGGGGAGGATGTGGTCGCCTTCCTCAAGACGGCCTGCGGCGATCTACCGCAGAACATCACGCGCTCGCTGGCCGAGTGGGCGGCGCACCACGAGCGCATCGTCTTCCGACCCAACGCGACGCTGCTCCAGGCGGCCAACGCGGCGGTCGTGGTCGAACTGCGGGCCGACCCCGACGTCGGGCCACACCTCGACCACGACCTGACGCCCGACATCGCCCTGGTCAAGCCCGGCGAGACCAACGCCGTGCTGCGCCTGCTCCTCGCGCGTGGTCTGCTCCCTGCCGTCTCTGACGACTCGCCCGCTTCCGCCGACCACAGCGTGCGCTTCACCGACGACGGCGTCGCGCAGCCTGTCCACTCCGTGCCCAGTCTGCACCTGAGTGGGCAGCTGGACCGCGTGGCCGAGCGCGAGGAGGGGCGGTGGCGGATTACGCCGGCCGTCGTGGCGAGGGAAGCGGGAGACCGGACGGCGGTGACGCGCTACCTGGACGAGTTGACGCGGCTGCACAGCGGGCCGCTGCCCGCACCGCTTGTAGCGTCGATCAAGCGGTGGGGCGGGTACTACGGCGCGGCGCGGGCGGCGACGCTGACCCTGGTCGAGTTTGGCGACCGCCAGACCCTCGAAGAGTTGCTGGGCGACGCGACACTCGGCCAGTGGCTCGCCCCCTTCCCGGCCGGCGAGCGCGCTCTGGCCGCCGTCCCCAGCGACCGCCTGGCGGACGTGGCGCGGCGGCTGGCGGAACTCGGCGTACCGCTCACGATTGAGAATTGACGCCCTCCGCTTCGAGGAGGCGGCGCAAGTGCTCCAGACAGCGCGCGCGGTATGCCCCGACCGCCGTCGGAGGGATGCCGAGTCGCGCGGCGATCTCAGCATCGGATAGGTGACCCGGGTCGAGATACAGCAGCCGCAGGAGTTGTTGACTCCGTTCCGGGAGCTTGCCAAAAGCCAGGCGCAGCCGATGCCCCTCCGTGAGCTGGTGCGCCAGATCCGGCGGCAGGAAACCTTCCGCTTGTAGCTTCGTCAGCAGAGTGTGCGCATCGGCCGGCGCGACGGTGGGCGCGCCGTTGCCGCCCCGGCGAAGCATTACCTCAAGACATTCGTTCTGGGCCGCCTGGATGAGCCAGGGCGCAAGAGAGCTGCTATCCCGCAAAGACGACAGGTTACGCCAGAGGGACACGCAAACGTTGTGGAAGATGTCGGCCGCGTCCTCCTCGGCGAGTTCAAACTGGTGCGGCACGCTATAGATGAGCGGAGCGTAGCGCTCGACCAGAAGGTTCCACGCCTTTTCTTTACCCGCGAGACAGGCTCGCACCAGAACGGGGTCGCTGGCCTCAACGCTGAAGCGCCACTGGCTGTCAGCCTCGTAGTCACGTGGCGGCTGGCCTGGTATACCTGGCCGGGACCGGCGCGGACCTATCTCCATACTAGCCCTCCGCTACAAACCTCCCCCCTGAGCTTACAACGCCGCTGCTTCCCTGCGAGCAATCACGTCCGCCCCATGCGGAGACTACTGCTGTCTCGAGTATACCCCATTCTGGGCGGCTGTCATGCGTCGTGATGTTGTAGGAATGTTGTAGTTTCGTTTGACGGAGCCGCAGCATTGGCCTAGAATCATGGCTGCAAGCCATACTTAACGGCTAGTCGCTTGAGGGGAGATGCCCTTGTCTCCGCCATCGCTCCTGAAGACCAAGCTGTGTCGCCCGCTGCTTCCCGCCGACGCTGTGTCACGCCCACGACTGGTTGAACGTCTCAACCGGTCGCACGACGCTTTTCTAACCTCCATTGTCGCCCCCGCTGGCGCCGGCAAATCGACGCTGGTCGCCGAGTGGCTGGCCGCCGACCCGCGCCCGGCGGGATGGTTGTCACTGGACGACGCGGACAACGACCTGTCCCTCTTCCTCCAGTACCTGCTCGCGGCCATCCAGTCGGCT
>CAZLBQ010000408.1:0-5998 GCA_964557745.1 uncultured Anaerolineales bacterium | reverse complement strand
CCAGATGGCGCCTGTGGCTTCGCTGATGGTGTTCAGCTGCGCCAGCCCGGCGTTCGCGCCCGACTGAATCAATCTCGCCCCGGCCAGGACGCCTGACGTCACCGTCGTCGTCGTCCCCACCCCCAGCTACCTCTCGTACACCAGGCACGGGTTGAGGTTGCTGAAGATGAAGTAACCCTCGGTGTTCGTCACGCGCTCGGCCAGCAACGTCCCGCCTGGGTTCGCCGTCGTGGGCGGCTGCCAGAGCTGGATGGTCCGATTGCCGCGCACGATGTTGGGCGTGTTGCAGGCGGCGTAGACGTAGCCCTGGATGGCGCCCGTCGGCGGTATGAGGGACACGCTGACGTTGTTGCCCGCGAAGAACTGGCACGGTACCAGCACGCTATTCACGAAGCCCGCCATCTGCACCCGGTCGATGTTCCCGCTGGGGAACGGCACGCTCTGGTTGACGGGCGACACCTCCACGGTGTACGTCTTGCCCGACTGGAGGTTAGCGAATGCGACGGTGCCGTCGACGTTGATGCCACCCGTCCCGACAATCGTCCCGTTCCCATCGCGGACGATCACCGGCGCGCCCGCGTAGCTGGAGGCGGCCACGCCCTGGGGCGGGCAGAGGGTGAAGGTTACGTTGGCGGGCGGGCAGTTGGTCAACTGGCAGCCAGGGCAAGCGCCCACATCCACCGGCGGGCGGTACCACCCAGCGTGGATGGGGAACGCCTCAAAGGCCTTGAGCAAGTCTTGCGGGACCGGCAGGCCCGTGGTCGGCACGGCCCGCTCGACCACCACCGCTGCGATGTTGGGGCCACCCTCCTGGTCCGAGCACGTCGCCACGATGATGACGGACCCACTCCAACCAGGCGGCAGAATACCCATGTCTTGCAAGCGGATGTAGTCGACGAACTTCTCGTTCAACGCCTGGCAGACCGAGGTGACGTAGCCGTTCTGGTCGTAGAAGTCCAGGCGGACGTTGGTCGTGCCGGGGTTGATGTTGAGGTTCTTGAGCGAGATCTCGGTGTTCCAGGCCAGCGTCTGGTTGCCCGTCGTGATGGTCTTGCTCTTGAGAGCGAGCGGGATGGCCAGCGCGTCCGACCCGCCGGTGAAGGCGTTGTACGAGATGGCCTGGCCGGTCGTCCGGTTGCGCAGTTCCACCACCGCCATGATGTACGGGGCGGATACCGGCGGGTCGCCCGGCGACCACCAGTCCTGCGATTCGATCTGGACCGCGCCGACGTACTGGCCCGGCAGGTTGTTGATGGCCTGCAGGCTGAAGTCCTGCGAGCCGCGCGGGCACACCCAGTCCACCGCCGTGCGGATGATGCCGCCGACGCTGTCGTAGAAGTAGACCTTGACCTTCGCGTTGGTCACACTCGACAGGTTCTGGACGTGGATGACCGTCTCCCACCCATACTCCTCGCGGAACAGCAGCGGGGCGTGGGCGATGAGCGAGCCAGGATTGTAGATGTCGGTCAGGTTGCTGTACGTCTCGGCTGGCACACCGTTGTACGACTGGAAGGTCTGGTTCGGGACCGAACCACACGTCTTGTCGACGACGATACCCAGCGGCTGCGAGGCGCGCAGCCAGGCGCTGCCGATCCAGCCGGGGCCGAGGTTGGCGGGCGGGCGGACGACCACCGACTCGCCCGGCGCCAACTGCGAGATTTCGTCAATCTGGGCGCGTAGACAGTTGTCCTGCTCCTTGTACCAGATCTCGACCGAGGTGCACTCAGTGCCTGAGTTCTGGATAACCATGACGCTGTCGCAGCCGTTGGCGCCGACCTCGATGTCCGGCGCGTAGAACATGTAGCCGCCGAAGCGCGCGTCGTACTGGCCCTCCATCAGGTCGGAGATGCCGATGTAGGCGGCGGCGCGGGACAGGCCGGTCGAAGTGTTGGTGTACTTGCGGTTGACCGACACAGCCAGCGGTTCGCCGTAGCCCCAGCGGTGGTAGCCCCACTGCTGCTCCCACTGCCACCACGTGCCGTTCTGGCGCGCCTGGTCCGCCGCGCGGCAGGCCTCGTCGGCCTGGTCGGCGGGCACCGAGTAAGCGATACCACCCACCGCGCCTACGGGGAGATTCGCTGCGCGATACTGCCACGATGAGCCGGGGAACAGCAGGCCGGTGCACTCGACCTTCATTGGGCCGGGGTTCTGCGGCTCACAGAAGCCCGAGTATGGCGGCCACAGGAAGAGGATGGCCTTGGTCGGGCCGGAGCCGACGTTCTGGATGGCGATCCAGGGTTCGAGGGTCTCGCCGGGTCCTGGGGCCGGGTAGTTGATGGCCGGAATCTGGATGCGCCCGCCCGGCTTGTTGAAGGGCAGCGTCGGCGTCGGCGAGGGCAGCGGCGTCGGCGTTGCGGGCGAGGTCTTCGTCGGCGTGGGCGTGATGGTACGCGTGGGCGTAACCGTCGCCGTGCTCGGTGTGCCAAAGGGGGTCACGACCGGCAACGTGCCCGTGCGGGTCGGGGTCGGAGTCGTGACGGTCGGCGTCGCCCCGTAGAAGAAGGGGAAATTCACGAACACCGAGCAGCAGAAAGCGAAGCTGGCCGGCTCGATGATGTACTCGGTGGTCAGCGTCGGCAGGTAGCCGGGCGGCGCCGTGATTCGCACGCGGTAGTAGCGCCCCGAGTCGAGGCTCAGGAAGGTCGTGCCCGCGGTCCGACCGTCGGGGAAGATAAACGTCACCTGGGGCGGAATGCCCGGGATGGGGTTGCCGTTGAGGTCCAGGAGCTGCACCGTCGCGCCCGGCAGCGGCATGTCGCTCACGTCCATGATGCGGTTGCCGTTGACGTCGATGAAGCTGTAGACGGTGATGCGGCCGTTGTTGCCGATACAACCCTGGATGGCGTCCACCTTGCCGGTGTCGCACTGACTCGTCGGCTCGGCGACGGGCGTTGCTGCCTGGGTCGGCGCGGTGGTCGCCGTCGGCGGCGGAGGTTCGGGCGTGTTGATCTGCGCGCCCAGGGCGGCGGCTGCGTTGATCTTACCGTAGCCGAAGTTGGGGTCCCAACCGCTCGGTCCCAGATCGGTCGCGCTGCCGTAGAGGGCGGCCTCGACCTGCTCGGGCTTCCAGTCGGGATGGGCGCTCATGACCAGCGCCGCCACGCCCGCGACGTGCGCCGAGGCGAAGGGCGTCTGGCCGTCGCCGTAGTAGGGGCAGGTCGCGATGGGGCAGCCGCCACTCGGCCAGGTGCTGATCATACCCGAGCCGCCGGGCGCGCTGATCTTGACCTGGCTGCCGCTGCCTGTCCAGTCCGGATGGCTGTCATCCTGGTTCAGGGCCGCCACGCCCACCACGCCGGGGTAGGCGGCCGGGTAGGTGCGGTGCGCGGGGGCGACAACAATCGCGCCACGCTGCTTGGCCAGCGCCATGACATCGGCCACCGACTGCGACGGCGCGTCCCAGGCGGCTTCGATGTGGATAACCCTGGCGCCCTTGTCGAGGGCGAACAGGACGGCGCTGACGACGCCGGTGTGAGTAATCTCCAGCCGATCGCCGCTGCGGCGCAGCGCCTTGATGGGCAGCAGCTTGACTTCCGGCGCCATGCCGACGATGCCAATGTTGTTGTTGGCGGTGGCGGCGATGAGGCCGGCGTCAAACGTGCCGAAGCCGTGGTCGTCTAGCGGCGGCGCCGTCGGGTCCACGATGTTGGCGCCGGCGACGAGGCGCGGCGACAGTTCCGGGTTGTCCAGGGCGACGCCGGACCCGATGGCGGCGACAACCACATCCGTGCCCTTAGCGACGCCGAGGGCCGTCAGCCCCCCCACCGCATCTAGGTTCCACTGGTAGCCCAGATAGGGGTCATTGAAGGACGCGGCGGACGAGGCGCCCGCCTTCTCAGGACGCCCAGGGCGCAGGGGCGCCACATCCTCCACGCCCACCCCATTCAACTCGGCATAAGCCACGCTGGGGTCGGCGCGCAGGGCATCGATAATCGCCGTCTCGCTCCCGGCCGGCACACTCAGGGTGGTGAGGTCGAGAGCATCGATGGTGTTGATGACTTTATAACCACTTTTCTGGGCCAGATTGGCAATGGCTTTGAGCGCGCCCGGCTTGGCGCGCACGATGACCTGACCCGCGACATACGCGTTGGTGGGTGGGGGTGATGCGGCATCGGCCGTCCCCCATGCCCCACCGGCGGCCAGGCCGAGCGACAACGTCACCAGCGCGACCAGGGCCAGTGCGAGCACGGCCCAGGTTCGGGATGTGGTGCGACTCAGTCGCATACGGCACTCCTTTCCATGACTGACGGAAGCGGCGGTAGAGTGACTCTACGGGTCCAAAGGGTTATGAGTGAAGCGGGCGGGCTGGGGGCACACCGCCGCTTCCCACGACTCACAACGTTAATAATCTGAGATTTATCACGCGGCGCGTCTAGCTCTCGTCGGTGGGGCAACAGTGAGGCATCAACAAGCGATAGGCGCGGCGGCTCCTAATATATAGACGAAAAAGACCGCGTCCCGGTCACGGGCGCGGCCACCAATTTCAATGGTTTCGTCCGGCTGCTCTCCGCTCGGCCCGGCCCCCCTTTCCGGGCCGAACGGGCGCAGGAGGGTACGCTAGCAGTGATGTCGTCATGAAGAGCGCACCCGTATCACCCTATGTAACGGAGTACGGACCACAAAAGATACGCAATGATGAAAAGATATTTAAAAACTGATGAAAATTCGATGAGACTATGGCTCGACGGTGCAGATGTCGCCCGTGAGATCGGAGATGATGTACTTCTGACCGGCCTGGCCGTCCTTCAAGGGTCGCGCCGGGCCGAGTTGCACGCCCTGGATGAGCGCCGCGTTGCTGGCCGCGAACGGCGAGGCCGCGTCGGCCGCCAGTGGAGGGGGCGCGACCTGCGCCGTCACCTCGCGCTGCCCCAGCGCCACTCCAACCGCCAGCCCCAATGCCAGCGCCAGCGCCAACACCAGCATCAACCGCCAATGTCGCATACCTTCTCTCCCAACGTGAAGTCGCACCCCCATTGTACTCGCTTCCTCGTGACAATGCAACCGTGCGGTAGAGTAAAGAGCCTCCCGCCGGTGATGAGCCGGCGGGAGGGGTTGTCCTTACTCGTTACTCAGCACTCAGCGCTTCATCAGGGCGGGTTGGGGATGACAGAGCAGATCGCCCCAGTGGCGTCGCTGATGTAGTACTGCTGAGCCTGGCCCGTGTTCTGGCCCGACTGGACCGTCTCCGCCCCGGCCAGAACGCCCGTCGCCACCGTCGTGGTCGTGCCGACGACGATCTTCAACTCGTACACGTAGCACGGATTGACACCTCGGAACGCGAAGTAGCCCTCGGTGTTGGTCGTCGTCTGGGTCAGGAACGTGCCGCCCGGATTGCTATTGCTCGGCGGGATCCACAACTGGATGTCCCGTCCACCGCGCACGATGTTGGGGGTCGCACAGGCCGAGACGACGTAGCCCGCGATCGTCCCCAGCGGCGGCGTCAGCGTCGCGTTGTACGTCTGCGCCTGCGTCTGGCACGCCACGGAGACGGACGTGGTGAAGCCAGGCAAGTCGATGTAGTCAGTACCACCGCTTGGGAACGGCACAGCGCGCCGCACCCCGGCGACCTGGGCCGTGTAGTTGCGACCCGAAATCACGTTGGTGAACACCACGCGGCCGTTGATGTCAATGGTCCCCGTGCCAACCGTGCCCCCACTCGGGTCACGCAGCGTGACTGCTGCGCCCGCATAGACCGACCGCGAGGTGGTGGCGTTGGGCGGACACAACGCCAGGACAAGAGTCACCGGCGAACACGTGGCCGGCACGCCCGGACAGACGGGCGGGAAGCCCTCGAAGTCGAACGACGCGCAGCGCCCCTCCATGACCGGCGGGATGGGGAAGCCCTCGCTGCCCGACGCCACGTCCCCCGCCATGGGCACGTTCGCCGTCGGCACCACGCGCTCGATCTTCACCGCCGCCAGCCCCACCACGTTACGCAGGAACTGGCCGCTGCCCCCGAACACATCATGCTCCCAGTACACGGCGCTGATCACCGCGC
>CAZLBQ010000407.1:0-5998 GCA_964557745.1 uncultured Anaerolineales bacterium | reverse complement strand
AACGGAGTGAGGGGTCTCCTCTGGAAACGCGGCCAGAGCAGATGCCTCACTGCGTTCGGCATGACAGTCGCAAAGTTCTTGCCCCAGCGCATGTCGTGTGCGACATGGTCTTCTCAGGGTGACAGTCGGGACCCGTGTCGTTCACCACTACCCGCGCTCTTCGGCCAGTTCCTTCTTGTGCTGCTCGACAATCTGCGAGGTCAGGTGAGAGGGAACTTCCTCGTAGCGGGCGAACTCCATGGTGTAGATGCCGCGCCCCTGGGTCATGGAGCGCAGGTCCGTCGCGTAGCGCATCATCTCGGCCAGTGGTACCTCGGCCTCGATGACTGTCTTGTTACCCTGCTGGTCGATGCCCAGCACGCGCCCGCGCCGCTGGTTCATGTCGCCCATGATATCGCCCGCGTACTGCGACGGGACGGTGATGGTGACGTGCTGGACCGGCTCCAGGAGGACTGGCCCGGCCTTGGGCAGCCCTTCCTTGAAGGCGAGGTGCGAGGCGAGCTTGAACGCCATTTCCGACGAGTCGACCGGGTGCGACGAACCGTAGTACAGGGCGGCGGCGAAGTCGACCGTCGGGTAGCCCGCCAGGACACCGGACGACATGATCTCGCGCAGGCCCTTCTCGACGGCCGGAATGTACTGGCGCGGGACCGAGCCACCGACGACCTCGTCGATGAACTCGAAGCCGCCGCCGCGCTCCTTCGGCTCGAAGCGGATGTAGACATCGCCGAACTGGCCGCGCCCGCCGGACTGCTTCTTGTGGCGGCCCTGCTGCTCGACCTTGCGCGTGATGGTCTCCCGGTACGGCACCTTGGGGACGCTGGTATCGACGTTGACGCCGAACTTCTGCTGCATCTTGCGCACGGCGACGTCGATGTGCGACTCGCCCATGCCCTCCATGATCGTCTCGCTCGTGTCGGCCTCGCGGCGCACCCTGAGCGTCGGGTCTTCTTCCAGCAGGCGCTGGACCGCCGTGCCCAGCTTGTCCTGGTCGGTCTTGGTGCGCGCCGTGAGCGCCGTCAGGTAGACGGGGCTGGGGTAGGTGATGGGTGGCAGTTGGAGCGGGTGGTTACGGTCACACAGCGTATCGCCCGTCGTCGTGCTGTCGAGCTTGAGGGCGATGCCGATGTCGCCTGCGTGGAGCCTGTCGACGGCGATTTGCTCCTTGCCGCGCCGCAGGTGAAGCTGGCCGATGCGCTCCTCCTGGCCCGAGCGGCTGTTCCAGACGCGCGAGTCGGAGCTAATCGTCCCAGAGTAAACGCGGAAGTAGGAAATCTTGCCGTAGGGGTCGGCGACGGTCTTGAAGACCTGCGCGGCCAGCGGGCCGGCCGGGTCGGGCTTGAGTTCTTCGGTCTGACCGTTGGCGGGGTTGACGGCACTGCGTCGAGCAGCGCCACGCGGCGAAGGCAGGAAGTTGATGATGGCGTCGAGAATGGCGTGCACACCACGTTGGGCCGTGCCCGCACAGGCGAAGACCGGCACGATCTTGCCCGCCTTGGCGGCTTCCTTGAGGCCGCGCTGCACTTCCTCCTCGGTTAGCGCCTCGCCCTCCAGGTATTTCATCAGGTACTCGTCGTCACCCTCGGCAGCCAGTTCGACGAGGCTGTTGTACGTCGTCTCGGTCTGACCCTTGAGGTTAGCGGGGATGTCACCCGCCTGGCCCTTGTCGCCCGTGAACGCCTTGTGGTGGACCACGTCCACGACACCTTCAAAGTGGTGCTGCTCGCCGATGGGCAACTGCACGACGGCGAAGTTCACTTGTGGGAATGCCTCGCGGACCGAGTTGAGCGCCTGCTCGAAGCGCGCATTCTCGCGGTCCATCTTGGCGATGATCACAGCGCGCGGGAGATTCTCCTCGTCCAGATAACCCCAGCCCAGTTCGGTGCCGACTTCGACACCCGATGAGGCGTCGATCAGGACGAGGGCTGCATCCGCCGCGCGGAGGGCGCCCTTGACCTCGCCCGCAAAGTCCGTGTAACCGGGCGCGTCAATCAAATTGATTTTATAGCCGTGCCACTCTAGCGGCAGAATTGTGGTGCTGATCGAGATGTGACGGCGCGTTTCCTCCGGCTCGAAGTCCGAGACCGTGCTACCGTCTTCGACCTTGCCCAGGCGCGTCGTCGCCCCGGACGCGTAGAGCATTGCTTCGGCCAGGGACGTCTTGCCCGAGCCGCTGTGACCAAGGAGAACAACATTGCGGATGTTCTCGACGGGGTACTCCTTCATCCAATCCTCCTCGATTAGAGACCATAGGTAGAGAGAATTATAGCACAAAACCGAGGCGGGCTAGAATTGCCGTACCTTTTCGCCTTTCTCCCGCGTTGGGCGATTATGCTATAATGTAGCAGGACACTCAACGACGAGGACACCGTTATGAGCGACCTGGCGCCTGTTGTGGCGACCCCCGATGTCAACGAGGAGATGCTCCACGCCGTCGGCCAGGGGATGGGCCTGGCCGCCGACCTGAGCCGCGCCGATGCCGTGTTGTATCGGCTGGAGGGTGAGAAGGCGCGCATCATCGCTCAGGCGCGGCCGCACTCGGTACCGGCGATGTGGCGCGAGGATATCCTGGGCAGTATCGCCCAACTCGACCCAGGCGGCCCGGGTGCGACGGCCATTCGACGGCGGCGGCCGGTGCGGACAACGCGCGAGTTGGCCCAGGGCAACCTGGCCCGCACGGTCTACCCGGTCATCAATCCTTCTGGCGAGCCGATTGGCCTGCTGGCCTTCGACCGCACGCTCATCCAGGAGGAGCGCCAGCGCCACCGCAAGCCGACCTTCAAGTACGCCATCCGCTTGCTACAGGAGATGGCGGCCAAAGGACAGATCCCGGGCGCGGAGCGCGTCGCGCCGTTCCTGGAGAACGATGGCATCCTGGTCGTGGATCGCGGTCTGGAAGTTCAATATGTCAGCGGCGTGGCCTCCAGCGTGTTCAACCGCGGCGGGTTCATGTACGCGCTGGACGGCGTGAACCTGAAGGAGTTGCCGACGAAGGATGCGGCGCTAGCCGAGCAGGCGATGAGCGAGCGGCGCTGTGTCGAGGAGGCAGAGGAGCGGCCCGACGGCCACTACTGGGTCAAGAAGGCCATCCCACTGATTGGCTATCGCCCGCCGGTGCGTACGTGGCGGCGCTGGATGCAGTCAGGCGGCCCAGGCCCACGTGTCATCGGGGCGCTGATCACCGTCCACGATGAGACCGAGGAGCGCCGCCAGGAACGCGAACTGAAGCTCAAGACGCAGATGCTGCTGGAGCTTCAGCATCGCGTCCGCAACAGCCTCCAGACGATTACCGCGCTGATGCGAATGCAGGCGCGGCGGGCCGAGATGCCCGAAACGAAGGCGGCGCTGGAGGAGGCGGTCAATCGCATTATCCACGTCGCCGCTGTTCACGAGTTCCTATTCGATCCCAACGAGCGGCGGGTCAACCTGCGGGCGCTGACGGAGCGGCTGGTCGAGCTGTCGAAGCCGCTGGTCCCGCCGCCGCTTCAGATTGAGTTTCACGTCGATGGGCGCGACGTGTTCATCGCGGGGGAACGGGCCACGCCCGCCGCCCTGGTCACGTCGGAACTGATTCTGAATGCCGTCGAGCACGCCTTCACTCACCAGACGCAGGGCAACATCTGGGTCCGCGTCGGGCAGGAAGGCAGCCGCGCCCTGATCGAGGTGCGCGACGACGGCAGCGGCGCACCCGACGGTTTCCGTCCCGACATGGGACTGTCGCTGGTTAACACCCTGACCCGCGAGGGTCTGCGGGGCGAGTTCACCATTACCAACTTACCAGAAGGCGGCGCGGTGGCGCGCGTCTTGTTCTCGCCCCAGCCGACGCAGCGCAACGGGGCAGGATAACGGAGGAGCTATGGAGCGGACGCGATTGGTGGTCGTCGACGACGAGGCGATCATTCTCCAGGATTTGAAGGAGACCCTCGAAGGTCTGGGCTATCTCGTGGTCGGGACGGCGGGCGATGGCAAGAGCGGCGTCAACATGGCGCGCCAGCTTCAGCCGGACGCCGTGATCATGGATATCAAGATGCCAGATATGGACGGCATCGAGGCGGCCAAGATTCTGACCGAGGAACACGTGGCGCCCGTCATCCTGGTGACGGGCTTCAACGAGAAGGGGTTGGTGCAGCGCGCCCAGGCAGCCGGGGTCGTGGCCTATATCACCAAGCCATACCGGCCGGCCGATCTGTCGCCAGCCATCGAGGTCGGCGTGGCGCGCTTCCGGGAGTTTGAGGCGTTACGCAAGGAGAACGAGAACATCAAGGAGTCCCTGGAGACGCGCAAGCTGGTCGACCGCGCCAAGGGCATCCTAATGACGACGCAGGGCCTGAGCGAGGGCGACGCCTTCCGCAAGATCCAGAAGATGAGTATGGACACCCGCCGCCCGATGAAGGACATCGCGCAGGCCATCATCATCACCTACGAGGCGGGCGCCAGCGAAAAGAAGTAAGGAAATTTGACCCTTTGATAGAGATGTACTATACTTAGCCCTGGTTCCGCTGGAGACAGCAGGCGCTCTCAAGAGCTTAATCTCCTGCCGAGGCGACGACCATGTGGCGGGTTCCTACCTGGGTGGAATTCGGTCCGCGTGTCGCCTGGCACGCGGACTTTTTTATTGGACGGAGGTCGACGGACCAACGACGAGGGCAAGACGGCGTCAGATAACCGTCCATCGTCCATGGTCAATCGTCCATCCAGACGGGGAGGTTCAGTTGCCAAAGACACGTAGTGAGAAGCAAGCTGAACTCGATGCCCTGACCGAGGAGTTGCGTCGCTCGCAAGTCGTCATCCTCACGGAGTACCGTGGGCTGCCGGTGAGCGACATCAACAAGATTCGCGGCCAACTGCGCGAGAAGGGCACGACGTTTAGTGTCGCCAAGAACACCCTCATGTCCCTCGCCCTCGAGGCGACGGGCAACGCCGTACCGGACGACCTGCTACAGGGTCCGACGGCGCTGGCCTTCGTGCGCGATGACATTCCCGGCAGTACCAGGCTGCTGAATCAATTCGCGACCGAGACCAAGATTCTGACCGTCAAGGGCGCCATCCTGGGGCAGAGCGTCCTGAAGGGCGATCAGGTCAAGCAATTGCAGGATATGCCCACCAGGGACGTGAGCCGCGCGCAGATCGTCGGCGCGGTGACCGGCCCCCTGTCGCAGCTCGTCGGCTTGCTGACAGCGCCCCATCGTGAACTGGCCTATATCATCCAGCAGCGCGCTGAACAACTGGGCGCGCCCGCCGAAGCACAATCCTAAGGAGTCACCCTCATGGCTGCTGATCGCATCTCTCAGATCGTCGAAATGCTCAACTCGCTGACCGTTCTCGAAGCCTCCCAGCTCTCCAAGCGCCTGCAGGAGGAGTGGGGGGTGTCCGCCGCCGCGCCGATGGCGATGGCGATGCCGGGCGCTGCCGCGCCGGGTGGCGCGCCCGCCGAGGCGGCTGCCCCTGTCGAGGAGCCGACCGAGTTCGACGTCGTGCTGCAGGAGATTGGCCCCAACAAGCTCCAGGTCATCAAGGTCGTGCGCGAGCTGACCGGCCTGGGTCTGAAGGAGTCGAAGGACGCCGTCGAGGGCGCGCCGAGCAAGATCAAGGAGCGCATCTCGAAGGAAGAGGCCGAGGCCGCCCGCGCCAAGCTGGCCGACACCGGCGCCAACATTGTCGTCAAGGCGAGCGCGTAAGCCTCACCTATCCGTCTATCCGCCGCAGCCCTGACAGCCGGGGCGCGGCAAAACGAAGCGGGGGCCAGTTTCTACAACTGGTCCCCGCTTTGTCTTGGGTGTCGTTCTCAGCGCGGGAAGCGGAAGGTGTTCAGGACCTGATGGAACACCCGCTCCGACGCGACGTCGGTGTAGACCAACTGCACTTCGTAGTAGACGCCATCGTGCGCGAAGTGCGCGACCATCTGGTTCGGGTTCTGTACGGCGGGCATGGCGTTGATGCAGGCCTGAACACCGTCGACCATCACCTTGCCGCCACACGGCAGGCCGACACGGGTGAC
>CAZLBQ010000406.1:0-6013 GCA_964557745.1 uncultured Anaerolineales bacterium | reverse complement strand
GCGATCCGCGCCAGTTCCCGGATGTCGAGGTCTGGTCGTTCCGCGCCGCGCCACCCATCACTCGGGCGATGGACGCGTCGGCTGGCCCGTTACGGCTGACAGGGTGGGGCGCGGAGAGCGCCTTCACGCCCGGGCGTGCGGGCGGGGTTAGCCTGCGTTGGCAGGCGACAGGCCCGACGGCAGGCGACGCGGTCCAGGCGGTCGAGGTCGTGGACCCGACGGGCGCGGTCGTAGCGGCGGTGGAGAAGCCGCTGCGCGACACGAGCCTGAAGCCCTCGTCACAGTGGCCGGCCGGTGCGGTCGCGCAAACCCTGGCGCCCGTCACTGTGCCGCCCGGCACGCCGCCGGGAACATATACCCTGCGAGCGCGGCTCAAGGGCCAGGGGCTGGCGGCGGACGCGGTGGCGCTGGGCATGGTGAGGGTGGGACGCGGCGCTGCGCCCTCAGCCATCCCCAATCCCATGGCGAGGGACGTCGGGGGTGGGCTGCAACTGGTCGGCTACGAGATGGCGCCGAGCGTCGCAGCGGGCGGAACAGTGGAGGTCGAGCTGTGGTGGCGGGCTGTCGGGCCGGTATCGGCGCAGAGTGTGGACATGACGCTGCGCGACGCGGCCCGCCAGGTCGGCGCGATGACGCCCGGCCCCGTCCTCGCCCAGCCCGTGGCGGACTGGAAGGCGGGCGAGGTGTTCAAAACGACGCGGCGAGTGGCAGTGACAGCGGATGCGGCCACCGGGCCGGCGACAGTCGAGGTCACAGTCCACGATGGGCAAGGACGGGCGCTGATGAGCCTGCCCCTGGTCCTCGGGCCGCTGTGGGTGCAGGGCCAGGCGCTGGCTCAGCCGCCCCAGCCGCCGCAGCAGACGGTTAACTTCCGCGTGGGTGACACGGCGCGGCTCATTGGCTACGACGCGCGCCAGACAGCGCCCGACTCGCCCCTGGAACTGACGCTGTACTGGCAGGCGGACGCGCCCGCGCCGACGGACTACTCGGTCTTTGTCCACCTCCTCCGGCCCGACGGCAGCATCCTGACCCAGGTGGACCGCGCGCCGGGCCTGGGCCAGTACCCGACGAGTCGCTGGCGCGCGGGCGAGGTGGTGGTGGACCCGTACACGCTGACCCTGCCCAACGGCACGCCGCCCGGCCCGTACCAGGTCGCCGTCGGCTGGTATACCCAGGCGGGCCGCGCCCGTGTGCGTGATACCCAGGGGCAGCCGGTCGCGGAAGACCGAGTCTTGCTGCCCGTGACGCTGAAGTAGAGGCTATGACGACGGAGACGCAGTCAGCCCAGCGCGCTTCGGTCGCGGCGGGGGTTCCACCTCGGGCCGCCGCCAGTCCGCGCTGGTCGGCGGAGGGGGTCCAGGCCACCGTGGCGGCGCATGCCGACCTGTTGGCCTTCGGCATCCTCCTCGTGGCTCTGGCGGGCTACCTGTTCAACCTGGGCGGCTGGCTCATCACCGACGACGAGGGGTCGTACTTCTACCAGTCGTGGCGGGTCAGTCTGGGAGAACTCCCCTACCGCGACTTCCTGACGCCCCAACTGCCCCTCTTCCTCGGCGCCGGCGGGCTGGTCCAGCGCGTGGTCGGCGTCGGCCCGGTCCCGCTGCGCGTGGTGAGCGTGCTACTGGTGATGGGGGCGGCGTGGGCGTTCTACCGCGTCCTGCGCCGCTACACCGCGCCCGCGCTGGCGCTGGCGGGCATGGTCGGCTTCCTGGCCTTCCCCGACGTGTACGCCGTGGGCCGCGTCTACCGCCCCGAACCCTACATGCTGTTCTTCATCGCGCTGGGCACGTGGGCGTTCGTCGTGGGCGAGGAGCGGGGGCAGCGGCGCTGGCTTGTCCTGTCGGGGGCCCTCTTCGGCCTCGGCATCCTGACCAAGCTGTTCGCCGTCCTGGCCCTGGCCGGTGTCGGGCTGTACCTGCTCTCGGATTTACGATTGAAGGGCACAATCGTCAATCGTCAATCGTCAATCGCCAGTCTCCTGGCGCTTGGCGTGCCTGCTGTCCTCGTCGCCGGTGGGGTGATGAGCGCGTTCCTGCTGCTGGTCCCCAACACCTACACCGCCGTCTTCGGCCACCAGTTGATGCAGGGCAGCCAGTTGTCGCGCTGGGACGTGTTCTGGAAGGGGCTGGAGTTCTACCGCGTCTACTTCGCCCGCTACGCCCCGCTGCTCGTCTTCAGCCTGCCCATGGCCGTCGTCGTCTGGCGGCGTGGCAGCCGCGCCACGCTTCTCGCCTGGCAACTGCCGACGCTCATCCTGTTTATCCTGCTGTCGCGGGAGCTATGGCCGCGCCACCTGGTCTACCTGGCGCCCGCCTTTGTCGGGCTGTGGGCGATGAGCCTGGAACCCATGCTGACCTGGGCGCGACGCGGCTTCCTGCTGGCCGCCATCGTCGGCGCGATTCTCCTGCCCTGGGTGTTCGAGAACAATATCGCCGCGCACTATAGCGAGCAGGGGACGTGGCGCATCGCCGACTTCATGGGCGCCGAGGTCGGCGCGGATGGCTCGTTCCTGGCCGACTACCCCGAACTGAACTACTACGCGCGGCGCCCGACGGGCTACACGGCGGCGTCGCTGTCGCAGGGCGCGGCGTCGAGCGGGCAGATTACGGGGGCCGTGTTGGCGCGCGAACTGGACGCCATGGGCGGCACGGCGGTAGTGGTCGAGCTGTCGGAGTTTGGGCAAATGCGCTTCCTGCGCGACCGCAAGGAGTTCCAGGCCTACCTGGACCAGAACTTCCGGCCGCTGGGCATCTTCCACCGCAACCAGCAACTGTTGCAGATCTACCGCCGCCAGGGGGCGCCCGCGCCCGGACCGGAACTCAACTTCGGCAACCAGTTGACGCTGTTCACAGGCAACGCGGCGACGGACCAGGTCGCCAGCGGCGGCACGACGGAGGTCGGGCTGCGCTTCGGGGTGCGCGCCCCCGCGCCCCCCGACCGCGACGTGACGCCCCTCGACAAGGACTATGTAGCCTTCATCCACGTCCAGGACGCCGACGGCAATGTGTGGGGCCAGGGCGACGGCGCGCTGACTAACTCGCTCAAGAAGCTGACGTCGGGCTGGGAGGCGGGCGAACTCAACGCCGACCGGATCGCCATCGCCATTCGGCCGGGGACACCGCCCGGCGTCTACGACGTCGTGGTGGGCGTCTACGACCGCCTGGACCAGAACCGCCTGAGTATCGTCAACGCCCAGGGCAACCCGACCGGGACGGAGTATCGGCTGGGGCAACTGACGGTGACACCGGCGGCGAAGTCGCCCGCGCCAGGCGACCTCAAGCTGACGACGAGCCTGGACGCCGATCTTGGTGCGGCGCGACTCGTCGGCGTCAGCCAGGACCGCGCGACGGTGGACGCGGGTGACAGCGTGCGCTTCGAACTGGGCTGGCAGGGACGGCAGACGGGCGACGTTACGCTGGCGCTGACCCTGCTGGGCGCGGGGGGCGAAGTCGACCGTCAGAGCTTCTCTCTGAACATGAAGGGGGGAGAGGTCCGTCTCGGTCAGTACAATGTCCCGGTGGATGCCGACGTGCCGGGGGGCGACTACCAGGTGCGCGCCCAGCTGCTGGATGCGAACAGGGCACCTTTGGGCGAGGCGGTGAGCATCGGGCAGTTGACAGTGCGCCCGGTGGCGGCCTCGTTCGAGAAGCCGACCATCAGGCGGCCCTTGCGCGTCGACCTGGGCGGCCGCGTGGACCTGGCAGGCTACGACCTGGCGGCGGACACGGTCACGCCGGGCGGCGTCGTTGACCTGACCCTGTACTGGCATCCCCAGGGCCGCATCGGCCAGAACCTCAAAGTCTTCACCCACCTTGTCGCCCCTGACGGACGGATTGTCGGCCAGCGCGACAGCGTGCCGGTTGAGGGAGCGCGGCCCACGACAGGCTGGCGGCCGGGTGAGTACATCGCCGACCGCTACCGCATTCCCGTGCCGCGTGACGCGCCGCCAGGCCGCTACGAGCTGCGCACGGGCCTCTACAACGAGGCCAGCGGGGAGCGGCTGCCGGTCCAGGTGGACGGCAAACCCGCCCCCGACGGCCAGGCGGTCCTCGGCAGCGTGGAGGTGAAGCCGTGACGGAGATGGTGGAAGTGACGAGCACGGGGTGTATAATCGAGGCCAGAGAAGGAGGCGGGTATGACGTGGCAAGAGCGAATTGTGGTGGATCCTGCGCTTCTAGTTGGCAAGCCAGTCGTCAAGGGAACCCGTCTGTCCGTCGAGTTCATCATTGACCTGCTAGCGCAAGGCTGGACGGAAGACACGATCCTCAAGAACTATCCGGGTTTGACTATTGAAGATATCCAGGCCGGCTTGGCCTATGTCAGCGCGACCTCATAAAGACACGAACCTGCGCCGGGCGTGGCTGTGGGCGACGCTGGCAATTGTCCTGGTCGCAGCGGGGCTGCGCTTCTGGCAACTGGACCAGTTCCCGCCCGGCCTCTCGGTAGACGAAGCCTTCAACCTCATCGATGCGCGGCGCATCCTCGACGGCGCGCGCCCCCTCTTCCTCCCCGACAACGCGGGCCGTGAGGCCCTCTACTCCTACTGGCAGGCGCTGGTCATTGCCACGCTGGGACCGACCGCCCTGGCGCTGCGCGTGGCCTCGGCCCTCATCGGTATCGCTACCGTCGCGCTGACGCCGTGGGCGTTCCGGGCGCTGACATGGCCCGCGGCGCGGCTGACGGCCCTGCTGACGGCGGCGCTGCTGGCGACGCTGTTCTGGCACGTCCTGTTCAGCCGCTTCGGCATCCGCGCCATCAGCCTGCCCCTCGTCGAGACGCTCCTGTTCGGCTGGCTGTGGCGCGGCATCGTTCGCGCCCGCGCCTCCGAGTACGCCCTGGCGGGCGTGGCGCTGGGCATCGCCGTCTATACCGGGACGGCAGCGCGCGTGCTGCCCCTCGCGCCCATCCTGAGCCTGGCGCTCCTGGCCTGGCTGGACACCAAGCAGGCGCGGACCTACCTGCGCGGGTTGGCGTGGCTGCTCGGTATGGCAACCGTGGTCGCGCTGCCGTTGGGTGTCTACTTCCTGCAGAACCCTGCGCAATTCACGTCCCACCTGGGCGAAGTCGCGGTGACGGGCGGCGACGTCCTAGCAAACGCGCCACGCGTCCTGGGGTTGTTCAACGTGCGTGGCGACACGGCCTGGTGGCGAAACCTGGCGGGGCGGCCCGCCTTCGACCCACTGGTGGGCTTGCTGTTCCTGGTCGGCCTGGCGCTCGCGCTGCGCGACAGCTGGCGGTTGCTGGCCAACCGCCGCGCGCCGACCACCGACGCGCGCCCCACGACCAACGACCATCCCGTTCAGCCTTCAACCTTCAACCTTCAACCTTCAACCCCAAAGGGTCAATCGTCAATTCCGGGCCTCCTCTGTCTCGTCTGGCTAGGCGTGATGCTTGTCCCCACGCTGGCGGCCGACGGCGCACCCAACTTCTCGCGCGCCATCGGCATTTTGCCTGTCGCGTGCGTCTTCCCGGCCCGAGCGCTGACCCTGGTATATGCGTGGCTGCGGGCGCGGCGGCCAGCGCTGGCAGGGCCGCTGGTGGCAGGAGTCTTGCTGGTCAGCCTGGCATGGACGGCGCGGGACTACTTCACCGTGTTTGCCGCCCGTCCCGAACCTTACTATGCCTACGACGCCGACAAGGTCGCCATGGCCCGCGCGCTCCGCGAAGCGGCGCAGCAGGGCATGGTATTTGCTGGGTCGGTGGTCGCCCAGCACGCGACGGTACGCGCGCTGACGACGGACGTCGCTCTCCGGAGCTATGATCCGGCCCAGGGCCTGGTGTTGAGCCAGGGAAACGCAACCTACTTCGTGCCGTCGAATGGGACGGACACGCGGCAGACGCGCTGGCTGGAACGGCTGGGCGGGCAGCGGTTCGAGGTGGCCGACGACTACGGTCATCCGCTGCTGACGGGCTATCGGCTCCAGCCCCCCGGTCCGGCCGAGGTCCGCACGGCTGTGGGATTGCAGCCGGTGCAGGTGCGGTTGGGCGAGGGGGTTGGCTTGGGCGGCGGCGG
>CAZLBQ010000405.1:0-6027 GCA_964557745.1 uncultured Anaerolineales bacterium | reverse complement strand
TGCCCTTCGTCACCGCCGACCTCGGTCATCCGCGCCGTGTCCCCGCCCTCCGCTGGTGCCACCCAGATTTGGGCGCCTAGGAGAGGCGTGACGCCCACGCCGTCGCTCTTGTAGGGCAGCCGGGTGATGAAGGCGGGCGGCTCGGCGTCGCCGTCCGTGGCGGTGAAGGCAAGGCATTGGCCGTCCGGCGACCAGGCAGGCCCACCAGCGCCATAGGGGCCATGGCTTACCTGACGCGCCGCTCCCGTCTCCGTATCCACCACCCACACCTGGCGGCTGCCGGAGCGGGTCGAGACCAGGGCCAGGCGGCGGCCGTCGGGGGCCCAGGCCGGGCTGTGGTCCGCCGCGCCGTCGGGGGTCAGACACGCGGCCCCCCCGTCGGGCAGGGTCAGGACGTAGACGCGGGAGACGAGGGCATCGCGCGCGCGGTCGAGGGACCACTCGACATAAGCTAGGCGGCGGCCGTCGGGCGCGAGGCGCGGCTGCTCTAGATAATGCAGGTGAAAGATGTCATCGGCCGTGACGGCGCGCGGCATCGAGGGCGGTCCTCACAGCGGGTCGTAGGTGAGCAGGACGGTTGGCGGGCGCTCCGCGCTCATGAGCAGGTCGTAGGCGCGCGGGGCGTCGGCCAGCGGGGCGCGAACGGGGGCCAGCGGACCGACGTCGATCTTGCCCTCGGCGAGCCAGCGCAGGACGAGGCCCTGATTGCGGTTCTCGGTCCACCGTACGTAGCCGATGGGGTAGTCGACGTTGCCCTCTTCGTAGACCGGGTCGTAGCGGCCGGGGCCGTAGGCGATGGAGGGGTAGAAAATGGCGTCGCGGGCATACATGCGGTCGCGGTCGATGTCCATGCCGAACAGGCCGACGCCGACGACCGCGCCGCGCTGGCGGCACAGGTCAAACGACAGGTTGAGCGGCTCACTGGATGGCGTGACGACGGCCAGGAAGACGCCGTCCGCGCCCATGCCGTCGGTCATCTCCCACACCGCCGCCAGGGGGTTCTCGCGCTGCGGGTTGAGGGCGCGGTGCGCACCGAAGGCCAGAGCCTGCTCGACGCGCCGCTCGTCGATGTCCAGGCCCAGGACGGTCAGCCCGGCGTGGCGGGCGATTTGCACCGCCAACAAGCCGAGCAAGCCCAGGCCAAACACGACGACGGTCTCGCCGAACTGGCAGCCGGTGCGGCGCAGGCCGTTCATGGCGATACAGCCGAGGGTCACGAAGGCGGCGCGGTCGAGGGCCAGGTCGTCGGGGACCTTTGCTACGAGGTTGCGCGGCACGGCGACGCGCTCGGCGTGGACGGCGCACTGATTGCCGGAGCAGGCGACGCGGTCGCCGGGCTGGAGGTCCACTACATCCGGCGCGACGGCGACGACCGTTCCTGCCAGGCTATAGCCGATGGAGGCCAGCGGCGGCTTGACCAGGCGGGGGAGCGGCCCATCCCACTGGACGCCTCCGCTGCGGATGCGCGCGCGGCGAGCGGTGCGTGGGTCGGGGTAGGTATCCGTGCCCGTCGTCTCGGGGCGCGCCGTGCTGTGGATGATGTGCATCTCGGTCCCCGCGCTGATGGCCGAGAAGGCCGGGGCGACCAGGACTTCGCCGCGCCGCAACTCCGGTTCGGGGACATCGAGGACGACGACACGTCCCTCGGTGGCAAAGGCTCGTTTCATCAAGGGCATCCTATCGTCAATTGTCAATCGTCAATGCGCGGTCAGACGTTCAGCCGCGCGCCGTTGACGGCGTCAAAGAAGTGCAGCTTGTGACGCGGCAACTGGAGAGCGACGGCGTCGCCGACGCGCAGCTTGCGGTCCGGGTCGACGCGGCCCGTGATGGACGCCTTGCCGTGGTGGACCTCGACATACGTGTCCGAGCCGAGGGGTTCCAGGAGTTCGACCTGGCCCGCCACCTGGTCGGGGGCGAGGGCGCCATTCGCCGCTTCCAGGCGCACGTCCTCGGCGCGGATGCCCAGCACAGCCTTCGCCTCCTGGGGCGCGGCCGGCTGGCCGTTGACAGCGTTGGGCCAGGCCAGGCGCATGTCCTGGCTCTCGAAGCTGACGGCCTCGGGCGTGACACGCAGTTGGCCCTCGACGGTGCTCATACGCGGCTTGCCGATGAACGTGGCGACGTAGAGGTGGAGCGGGCGGCGGTAGACGTCGTCGGCCGGACCGTACTGGACCACCTGGCCGTCGCGCATGACGGCGATGAAGTCCGACAGAATCATCGCCTCTTCCTGGTCGTGGGTGACGAAGATGGAGGTCGTCCGCAACTGTTGGTGGAGCTTCTTGATCTCGACGCGCATGCGCGTGCGGAGGGCGGCGTCCAGGTTCGACAGTGGCTCATCGAACAGGAAGACTTTAGGCTCCTTCACCATCGCCCGCGCGAGGGCCACGCGCTGCTGCTGGCCGCCCGACAGTTGGGAGATGCGGCGCTCGAGCAGATGGTCGATCTCCAACGCCTGGGCGACGCGCCGCACCCGCGTGTCGACTTCGTCCTTGGGGCGCTTGGCGAGCTTGAGCGAGAACGCCATGTTGCCGTAGACGTTCATGTGCGGATAGAGGGCGTAATTCTGGAAGACCATCGCCATGCTGCGCTCGTGGGGGGCCCAGTCGGTGATGCGCTGGCCGTCGAGCAGGACGTCCCCCTGCGTGACCTTTTCGAGGCCCGCAATGAGGTTCAGAGTGGTCGTCTTGCCGCAGCCCGACGGCCCTAGCAGCGTCACAAACGAGTGGTCGGGAATCTCAAACGAGACATTCCGCACCGCCTGGACCGGCCCGAAGGTCTTGACGACGTTCTGTAAGGTTACTCGACTCATAGCTCACCCCACTCAGGATTGACGATGGACGATGGACGATTGGTCGCCGCCTTCTGCCTTCCGCCTTCCGGCTTAATACTTGACGCCCTCGACCAGGCCGCGCACGATGTAGCGGTTGAGGACGAACACCAGGGCGATGACCGGCACAATCGCCAGCATGCCCGTCGCCGCGACGAGGGAGTTGTCGGTGTGGAACGTCGCGCCGACTAGACCCGACAGCTTGACGGTGATGGGGACGGCGTTACGGGACGACAGGATCAGGCCAAACAGGAACTCATTCCACGCGCCGATGAAGGCGAAGATGGCCGTCGCCACGACGCCCGGCGCCGAGACCGGAATGATGACGCGGAACAACGCTCCCAGCCGCGAGCAGCCATCCATGCGCGCCGCCGCTTCGAGGGAGTAGGGAATCTGCTCGAAGAAGTTCTTGAGCATCCAGATGACGTAGGGCAGCAGGAACGTGCTGTAGACCAGGACGAGCGCCGCGTAGCTGTCCAGCAGGCGCAGATTGCGGATGAGCAGGAACATGGGAATGATGAGGATGATGGCGGGGACCATGCGCGTGGCGACGGTGAAGCCCAGGAACCAGTTCTTGCGCGGCAGGCGCAGCCGCGCCAACGGGTAGGCAGCCAGCGAGCCGAGGAGCAGGCACAGGAGCATGGTGACGAAGGAGACGACGAAGGATGTGCGCAGCGCGGCGACATACTCTGGTTGCCCCAGCGTCTCCATGAACCAGCGGGGGCTGATGTCCTGCCAGCGCAGGTGAGGCGGGACGGAGACGTAGTTGATCTCCGGCTGGACGCTCATGACGGCGATCCAGATAACCGGCGCGACCGTCCACAGCAGGAAGAAGATGACCAGCGCGTACAGGACGGTAGGTCGCGCGAAGCTGGACAGGGAACGTGTCATAATCTTCCCTACTCTGCCGCCGCCCGCGAGCGGCGCGTTACCATCAGGCTGAGGGAGATCGCGCTCAAGACCATGATGAGCAGCGCCAGCATGACGGCCAGCGCGGAGGCGCGGCCCAGGCTCAGGCGCTCAAACGCGTTGACGTAGACCAGATAGCTGAGGACGACGGTGCCCTGGCCGGGTCCGCCGCGTGTCAGGGTGAAGATGAGGTCGAAGACCTGCAACGACACAATGGTCTGCAGCAGGACGGCGAAAATGAGCGTGTTGCGGAGGTGCGGCAGAGTGATGAAGCGGAAGCGGGACCAGAGGCCGGCGCCGTCCATCTTGGCGGCGCGAAATAGCGACTCTGGAATGCTCTGCAGCGCCGCGAGGATAATGAGCGTCAGGAAGGGCATGCCCTTCCAGGCCGTGGCGACGGCGGCGATAGTCAGCGCCACGACGGCGTTATCCAGCCAGACCTGGTAGCGGGGGATAATGCCCAGTGTGAAGAGGACCGCGTTGACCAGGCCGTAATTGGGCTGAAACAGGTAGCGCCACATCACGCCGTTGACGACGGGCGCGACGGCCCACGGCAGGAGGATCAGCACCCGCGTCAGCTTCCGCCCGCGGAATGGCTCGTTGAGGACCAGGGCCAGGAGAAGGGACAGGACGACACTGACGACGACGGTGATGGCGGCGAAGACCAGGGTGCGGGAAATGGACTCGCGCACGACGCGGTCGTTGAGGAGCGTGGCGTAGTTGTCTAGCCCCGCCAGCGTCCAGTCCGGCGAGACCGTCAACTCTACCTTGTTGAAGCTCATCCACACCGCGTAGGCGATGGGGAAGACCAGGAAGATGAGCAGGATGAGCGCCGTCGGCAAGATGAGCAGCAAGCCGAAGCGCGACTCGTCCATGCGATTGAACCGCTGGCCCAAGGTGGGCGAGGCGGCGCGAGGCGGTGAGGCGGCCGTGTCCATAGTGTCTCCGTCTCAATAGCAGGCGGCAGGCGGCAGGCGGCAGGCGGAAGGCGGTAGGAGGGGCGAGGCGTGCCTCGCCCCTCCTACCGCGCTATTTGACCTTGGCCCAGTAGTCGTCGATGACCTTCTGACCTTCCTTCTGGATGTTGGTCAGGGCTTCCTGCGGTTCTTTCTCGCCCTTGAGGACGCGCAGCGTCCACTCGTTGATGACGGTGCCCAGGTCGAAGTAGAAGGGCGAGCCGTAACGCGCGGCGGGGTACTTGCCCTGCTCCTTGACGGCGGCGAACTGCGGCGCAGCCTTGACCACGTCGGCATCATCGAAGACGGATTGCAGTGACGGTGGGCGGCCCCACTTGGTGGCGACCAGCTTCTGGACCTCAGGCGAGACGATGAACTCCAGCCAGGCTTGCGCCACTTCCTTGTTCTTCGAGAACTTGTTGATGGCGTAGCCCTCGAAGCCGTTGATGGATGCGCTGCGCAGCTTGATGCCCGGCACGATGCCCGTCGCAGCCTTGCCGACAATCTGGGATTGAGCGGGGTCCATGGACAGAGCATAGTGGTTGGGGAAGGCGAAGTAGTGGCCCATGTTGCCACCGCGGAAGATCTTGCCTTGCTCGATGGAGCTGTTGACGGTGATACCGGCCGGGTCCGCCACCTTGGACTTGACGTGCGCGTCCTGCAGGGCGGTCATCGTTGCCAGACCGTTCTCGTTGTCGATCTGGAGCTTCTTGAGGTCGTCGCTGAGCAACTGGCCGCCGGTGGTATTGAAGATCTGGGCGAAGGTCACGAAGCCCGCGTTGGCGTCGCCAAAGGTGAACAGTGTTGCGTACTTGCCACCCGTTGTCAGCTTCTTGCCAAAGTCGATGAACTCCTGCCAGCTCTGCGGCGGCTTGGCCGGGTCCAGCCCCGCCGCCTTGTACAGGTCCTGGTTCCACATGAAGATCGACATGTTGGCGTCGAAGGGCACCGCGTAGGTCTTGCCCAGGAAGTTGAAGGCTTTGACGGGGGCGGGTACCAGGCTGTCGAACACCTGCTTGCTGATCTTGCCTGTCAGGTCCTCCATGAGCGACGGACCATACTTGGCGTTGAGCGTCTCCCAACTGTAGAACGTGTCGAATGTGCTATCCTGCGAGGCGACCATCACGGCGTACTTGGCGTCGGCGTCGCTGCCGCCGATCTCGGTCCAGTTGACCTTGACGCCCGTCTTGTCCTGGAAGAGGGGAACCCATAGCTTGTTGATGTTGTCGGTGTGGTGGTTGGGCGCCAGGATATTCAGTTCTTTGCCGGCCAAGGGCTTGGCGACGACGGCGGGCGCCGGCGCATAAAACTGGCCCGGATCTCCCGAATACAAGC
>CAZLBQ010000404.1:0-6036 GCA_964557745.1 uncultured Anaerolineales bacterium | reverse complement strand
AGCACAACTCGTTCGACTTCAAGAGCCTCCTCGACGCCATCCGCATCCGCAACCACGTCATCGACATGCTGGAGCGAGCCGACCGCGAGCCGGACGCCGCGACACGCCAGGCGCTGGTGACGTTTGTCGTGGCGGGCGGCGGCTTCGCCGGCGTCGAGCTGGCGGGCGCGCTCAACGACTTCGCGCGCGGCGCGCTCGTCTACTACCCCCACATCCACCCCGACGAGGTCCGGGTCATCCTGGTCCACGCGCGTGACCGCATCCTGCCGGAGTTGAGCGAGGCGCTGGGCGTGTACGCGCAACAGAAGATGGCGCAGCGCGGCGTCGAGTTCAAGCTCAACGCGCGTGTGGCCGACGCGCGGCGCGGGCTTGTCGTCCTCAAGCCCGACGAGGAGATTCGGACCGAGACCCTGGTCTGGACGGCGGGGGTGCGCCCCAACCCGTTGTTGGAGACGCTCCCCATCGCCCGCGACCGACGCGGCGCGGTCATGACCGACGGGACGCTGAGTGTTCCCGGCGTGGCGGGGCTGTGGGCGGTGGGCGACTGCGCCGTCATCCCCAACGCCACGACGGGCCAGTCGTCGCCACCGACAGCCCAGTTCGCCTTACGCGAGGCCTATACGCTGGCCCACAACATCCACGCCCAGACACATGGCCAGGCGCTCAAGACCTTCGCCTTCAGCCCGCTGGGGGTGCTGGCGGCCATTGGCCACCAGACGGCGTGCGCCGAACTGGCCGTGCCCTTCGTCAAGGGCAAGTTCCTGCGCTTCTCCGGCCTGTTGGCCTGGCTGATGTGGCGCGCCATCTACCTGTCCAAGCTGCCGGGTCTGGAGCGCCAGGTGCGCGTCTTCGCCGACTGGAGCATCGAACTGTTCTTCCCGCGCGACATCGTCCAGACCATCGACTTCAATCGCGAGAGCGGAACGCCGGACGGCGGACCGATGACGATGGACCCACGACCGATGACCACTGACCAACAACGGGCGGCGCTGACGGCGCTGCCAAATTGAGCGCCGCCACTTGAGACACGGGAGACGACCTATGAAGACCTTGACGAACAACACGGCTGTTATCGCGTGCCTGGTCGTGGGTATCCTGGGCGGTATCGCCGCTGCCCTGTTCGGTGTGGGGATGCTGGCGCCGAACGTGGCGCTGGGGGCGGCCTATGGCGTCCTGTTCGCCTGGCTCGGCGCACGGCGCGCCGCCAGCCCCGGCGCGGGCCTGATTTGGGGCCTGGGTTACGCCCTGCTGCTGTGGCTGGCCGGGCCGGTTGGCCTGTTCCCCGCGCTGCGCCACGAGCCGATGGGGATGCTCGACGTGGCGCGCGTCCACTTCCCCGACCTCGTCGTGTATACGCTCTGCTTCGGCGTCCCCCTCGGCCTGACCCTCGGCGCGTGGGGCGGCTTGCAGCCCGACCCGGCGCGCCCCCGCTTCAGCCTAGCGCGCGCCCTCGTCGTGGGCGGCGTGGGCGGCATTCTCGGCGGCTGGGCCTTCGGCCAGTGGATGGAGCAGGTGGGCTTCTTCCCCCTGGTCGCCAATCTCGTCGGCTCCGACGCCCGCGTCGTCGGCATCGCCGTCCACACCGTCATCGCCGTAGTCATCGGGGCGAGCTTCGGCCTCCTCTTCCAGCGTGATGTGCGCGGCTTCGGCTCGTGCATGAGTTGGGGCATGGCGTACGGCCTGCTGTGGTGGTTCCTGGGGCCGCTGACTATTCTGCCGCTCTGGCTGCGCCGCCCCCTCGACTGGTCCTACGGCCAGGGCGCGAGCCTGTTCGGCTCCCTCGTCGGCCACATCATCTACGGCCTCATCGTCGGCCTGGTCTACGCCGCCCTCGACCACCTGTGGGTCGGGTTCTTCTACAACACCGACCCGCTGCGCCGCGAGGTCGAAGGGCCAGGAACACGGACGCTGCAATCGCTGGGCTGGGGCGCGCTGGCGAGCCTGGCGGGCGGCCTGCTGTTCAGCCTGGTCATGGTTGCCACCGGCGCTCTGCCCCGTGTCGCCGCCATCGTCGGCGGTTCGTCACCCGTCCTCGGCTTTGCCGTCCACCTCGTCATCAGCGCCCTCATCGGCATGAGCTTCGGCGTCCTGTTCCAGTACGAAGCGCCTGACCTCGGCGCGGGCGTCATGTGGGGCCTGGTCTACGGGCTAATCTGGTGGTTCCTCGGCCCGCTGACCCTCTTCCCCATCCTGCTCGGCGGGACGTTTACCTGGACAGTCCAGGCGGCGGCGGTCGCCCTACCCTCGCTCATCGGCCACCTGCTCTACGGCGCGGCGACGGCCTTAGCGTTCATGCTCTTGCAGCGGCGGCACGTCGCGTGGCTGCGCCTCGACCCGCGGATTGCGGCCCGCGAGGCGCGCCGCCTGCGCCCCGTCGGGACGCCCGCCCCGGCCCTGTGGCTGTTCGCCCTCGGCGTGGGTGTCATCCTGCCCATCCTCCTGGCAATGGCGGGGTAGGGGCGAACCTGCGTGTCGCCCTGGGCAGACACGCAGGTTCGCCTGTACGGCTGAACACGGCGGGGGTAGGGGATACACGCGAACGGTGCTATAATCCCTCTCATCAGGGTGTGAGAGGGATGTGTGCTATGTCAACACCGGCCGAGCGGTGGGCAAGGCGGATTGCGAGCCAGGAGCCGGCAGGCGACACCGACTGGACCGAGGTGGCCCGGGCGCGCTGGGACGCCGTCGCCCCGGACTGGGACGCGCGGCTCGGGCGCGACTGGGACGCCGGCTGGCGCGCCGACGTCGTCCCCTTCCTGAGAGGGCTGCTCCCCGCCGCTGCCCCTGTCAGCATCCTCGATGCGGGGTGCGGGGCCGGGCACCTAGTCGAAATCCTGGCCCGCGACGGCTGCCAGGCGGCGGGCATCGACCTCTCCCCCGCCATGATTGGGGCCGCCCAGGCCCGGCTGGCCCAGGCCGGGCTGGCCGCCGACCTGCGCGTCGCCGACCTGGCCGCGACCGGCTTCCCCGACGCGGCGTTCGACGCCGTCGCCTGCATCACCTCGTTGGAGTGGGTCCCCGACCCGGCCGCCGCGCTGGCCGAGTTCGCCCGCCTCCTGCGCCCGCGCGGCGTCCTGCTCGTCGGTATCCTCAGCGCCCTCAGCCCCATTCGTTCCTCCGCCTACAAACGCTTCTTGAACGTCCAGGTCGCCCAGAACTCGCTCCTGCCCTGGGAGTTGACGGCCCTGCTGACCGACCTCGGCTGGCGGGTCGCCGCTCAGGGGCCGGCTGGCTGGCTCGTCGGCTTCGAGGCCGCGCGGGGTGCGGC
This sequence comes from uncultured Anaerolineales bacterium, assembly GCA_964557745.1. Classification (GTDB taxonomy): domain Bacteria; phylum Chloroflexota; class Anaerolineae; order Epilineales; family JAHCIE01; genus JAHCIE01. The sequence goes on along the minus strand of CAZLBQ010000404.1, from coordinate 2,768 downwards.
CGAAGCCGACCCCCGCCTCGCTCAGTGCGTCTGCGGCATCTGGCTGGTGGGCGCGCAGCGCCCGGAGACTAGCTCATGACCGATAAACTGCTCGTATCACGCGAGGGTCCAGTCTGGACCCTGACCATCAACCGCCCACGCATCCGCAACGCCGTCGACCGCGAGACGATGGATGCTATCCGGGCCGCGCTCGAAGCGGCCGACGGCGACGACGCTTCACGGGTGGTCGTCCTGACCGGCGTGGGCGGCGCGTTCTCGTCGGGGGCGGACCTGACCGCCGCGCTGGGCGACATGGACGTCGACGCAGCTATCGCCATCCTGACCGAGTCGTACCACCCAACGCTGAAGGCCATCCGCGCCTGCCGCTGGCCGGTGGTCGCGGCGGTGGACGGGGCGGCGGCCGGGATCGGCTGCGACCTGGCGCTGGCCTGCGACATGCGGCTGGTGTCCGACCGCGCCTCGTTCGCCGAGTTGTTCATCCGCGTCGGCCTCGTCCCCGACGGCGGGGGCAGTTGGACGCTGCAACGCCTCGTCGGGCTGGGCAAGGCAATGGAGATGGTCTTGACGGGCGCGGCGGTGGGCGGCGAGGAGGCCGTGCGCCTGGGGCTGGCCAACCGGGTCTACCCGGCCGCTGAGTTCGAGGCGAGCGTGGCCGAGTTCGCCCGCCACCTGGCCCAGCAGGCGCCGCTGGCGCTCGTGCGGGCCAAGAAGGCGCTGCTGGCGGCGCAGAGCGGCACGCTCGACGAGGCGATGGCGCGTGAGGCTACGTTCCAGCGTGAGATCTTCGCCAGCGCCGACGGCTTCGAGGGCTTCCGCGCCTTCCTGGAGAAGCGCCCGCCGCACTGGCAGGGGCGCTGAGAGCAGGACTGGAAAATTCGGCGGTCTTGAGTAATATAGCTCCAGGGGAATGCGTTATACCCACCAGGCGCCTAGAGAGGGAAGCTTGTGGCCGCACTCACCCTGCGTTTGCTCGGCCCGCCCGTCGTGCGAGCCGCGGACAATGACCTGCGTCTGCCGTCGGTCAAGGCGCAGGCGCTGCTTTACTACCTGGCCGCGCAGCCGGCGCATCCCTTCTCCCGTTCCCACCTGTGCGCATTACTCTGGGAAGACAGCGGCGAGGCGGACGGGCGCAACAGCCTGAGCACCGTCTTGACCCGGCTGCGTCAGGCGCTGCCCGTGTTCCCCGTGGCCGCCGAGGCCGATACCCTGACCTGGCGGCCCGGCGACGCCGCCTGGGTGGATAGCGACGCCTTCCTGGCCCACGGCGCGACCCTGGCCGACCTGCGCGCCGCCGCCGACCTGTGGCGCGGCCCCTTCCTCGACGGCTTCGGCGTCCGCGACAGCAGCGGCTACGACGAGTGGCTGACAGCCACACGCCAGATGTGGGAGGGGCAGTATCTCGGCCTGCTGGCCCACCTGGCCAACGCGGCGGCCACCGCAGCCGACTGGGACCTGGCGCAAGCGACCGCCGCCCGCGCCCTGGCCGTCGACCCCCTCCAGGAGCGTTTCCACCGCGTCCGCATGACGGCGCTCTACCAGGCGGGCGACCGCGCCGCCGCCTTGGTCCAGTACGAGACGTGCGCCCGCCTCCTGCAGCGCGACCTCGGCGCGGCCCCCGACGCCGAGACAACCGCCCTCTTCGAAGCCATCCGCGATGGCCGCCTCCATCGGGCCACCCGGCGTCCGACGCCACGCCCTGCCGCCCCGCCCCGCGCCGCCCGGCCCCCGGCCGGCCCCATCCTCGAACGCCAGCGGGAGCTAGCCGTCTTGCAGACGCACCTGGCCCAGACGGCGGCGCGCCAGACAGGCAGCAGCGGCAGACCGGCGGGCCAACTCGTCGTCATCGAAGGCGAGGCCGGCATCGGCAAGTCGCGCCTGCTCGAAGAGGTGACGTGGCGGGCCAGCCAGGACGAGGCGGGCTGGACGGTCCTGAGCGGCCACTGCTACGAGGCCGAGCGCGCCCTGCCCTACCACCCGCTCGTCGACGCGCTGCGGCCCCTGGTCGCCAGCCTTGACTGGCAGACGCTCCCCCTCGCCGACGTCTGGCTGGCCGAGGTCGCCCGCCTGCTGCCCGAACTCATTGACCTCCGCCCCGACCTGGCGACACCCGCGCGGCTAGACGCGACGCAGGAGCAGCGCCGCCTATTCGAGGGCCTGGCGAGCTTCCTGGCCGCGCTGCCGGCCCCGATCCTCTTCCTCCTGGACGACTTGCAGTGGGCCGACGCGGGGACGCTCCACCTGCTGGCCTACCTCGTGCGCCACCTGGCCGACGCCCCCATCCTCTTTGTCGCGGCGGTGCGCGCCGACGACGAGGATGACGCGCTGACCAACCTACTGTGGCGGCTGGAACGCGAGGGGCGGCTGGCCCGCGTAACGCTGGGGCCGCTGTCGCCCATGGGGACGTCGGCGCTGGTCAAGGCGCTGCTGAACACCGAGCCGGGCGCGCTGGGCCACCGCCTGCACGAGGAGACCGAGGGCAACCCGCTGTTCACCGTCGAAATCGCGCGCTCGCTGGCCGAGGCCGGCGCCCTGGCGACGCCGGGGGCGCTGCGTGGGCCGCTCGTCCTGCCGCCGTCGGTCGTAGCCGTCATCCAGGGCCGCCTGGCGCGGCTCAGGCCGCCCGCCCGCGAGTTCCTGGCCGCCGCGTCCGTCTTCCGCCGCGACTTCAGCTTCGACACCGTCCGCCAGGTCAGCGGCCAGGCCGAGGACGAGGCGCTGGATGCCCTGGACGAGTTGCTGCGGCTGCACCTGCTGGTGGAGGGTGGGCG
>CAZLBQ010000403.1:0-6046 GCA_964557745.1 uncultured Anaerolineales bacterium | reverse complement strand
ACAACGGCTACGGCTTCCCCAGCGAACCCATCCTCAAGCCGCTGGACACCATCCGCCAGATGGACGCCATCCTGGCCTACGACGACGCGGGCCGCCCCGTGGAACCCGCCTGGCCGGAGGCCGACGTCATCATCGGCAACCCGCCCTTCCTCGGCGGCAAGCGCCTGCGCGCCGAGCTTGGCGACGCCTATCTCAATGACCTCTTCCGAGTTTACAACAGCCGCATCCTTCGTGAGGCCGACCTCGTCAGCTACTGGTATGAGAAGGCGCGAGCCATGATTGAAGCGAACACAGCTCAGCGGGCGGGATTACTAGCAACCAACTCCATTAGAAGCGGGGCGAACCGGAGCGTCTTGGAGCGCATCAAGCGGACGGGCGATATATTCATGGCTTGGGATGATCGGCCCTGGATACTGGACGGTGCGGCTGTCCGTGTTTCCATTGTTGGCTTTGATCGCGGGCTTGAGACAGAGCGGACATTCAATGGACGCCAAGTGCGTCAAATCAATGCAAATCTTACGGCTGACATTGATCTCACTTCGGCCAAACCCCTGATCGAGAATGAGAATATCTGCTTGCGTGCGGATGAAAAAGGCGGTCCTTTCGAGCTTCTCGATGAAGTTGCTCAGGAGATGCTACAAGCCCCCTTGAATGTTAATGGCAGGCCCAACTCCGATGTGATTCTTCCCTGGGCAACCGCACGGGACGTTGTCCACAGGCCCCGGCATATGTGGATCATTGACTTCGGAGTCGATACCTCCCTCGAAGAGGCGGCGCTCTATGAGCTTCCCTTTAAGTATGTGGAGCGGCATGTCAAACCAATACGCGATCAGAATAGAGTGCCCAGGCTTCGGGAGAAATGGTGGTTACATCGGATACCAGGCGGCGAGATGCGTAGGGCGCTGCTCCAACGCAAGCGATACATCGCTACACCCGTGACGTCCAAGTATCGGGTTTTCGTCTGGCTCGCGCCCCCGACGCTACCCGACATTACTTTGTCGGTGTTTGCGACAGACAGCGACTACTTATTCGGAGTTCTGCACTCTCGACTACATGAGAGATGGTCGATACGTATGGGAGCATGGATGGGCCAGGGCAACGACCCACGTTACACTCCCACGTCCACCTTCTTGACTTTCCCGTTCCCGTGGCCGCCGGGCCAGGAGCCGACCGACGACCCGCGTGTGCAAGCCATCGCCCAGGCGGCGCGCGAGCTGGTCGAGAAGCGCGACCGCTGGCTCAACCCCGAAGGCGCGAGCGAGGCCGACCTCAAGAAGCGCACCCTGACGGCCCTCTACAACCAGCGCCCGGCCTGGCTCGACCTGGCTCACCAGAAGCTCGACCGCGCCGTCCTGGCGGCCTACGGCTGGCCCGCCGACCTGGGCGACGACGACCTGTTGGCGCGGCTGCTGGCCCTCAACCTCGCCCGCGCCCAGGCCGGAAAACTACCGATGGACGATTGATGATGGACGATGGACGATGGACGGAAGGCAGGGGGGCGGGGGAGCAGGCGGTAGGCGGTAGGCAGTCTCACCGCAGAGAGCGCCGAGGGCGCAGCTTTAATCGTCAATCGTCAATTATCAATCGTCAATTGAACCCGCCATTCTGTTCATTCTGTCTGGATAAACGAGCAGCCCTGATAGGTTAGGCAGAACCTATCAGGGCTTGACTTCGGCCGGCGCTAGGGCGCGCTGGGGGTTGGGCACGCCGGGGCGGCCAGGCCCGTTGGGACGCTGGGCAGGGGGATGCCCGTCATGGCGAAGGCCCAGTCGCCGGCCGGGGGGTCGGTCCCCGCGGCCCACTCAGCGTAGACCGCCCCCAGGCCCACCACCGGCTGCCCTCCGCCCGTCGGCACGTGGGTCGAGGCCGTCGCCACGACGAGCAGCTGGCCCCGGAAGCCCGCCGGGAGCGACGCGAAGAAGGAACCAGGGAGGCGGGCGACCTGCCGCTCGGCGAGCGTGAAGCACGTCACCTCCACCACGCCGTTCTGGTCGGCAACCATGACCTTGACCGCTGTCTCCCCAGGCAGCGGGACGGTGTTCTGGATGGTCAGTTCCCGCGCCAGCCCCGCGCTCGGCCCGGTCGTGTCGACAAGCGGGATGGCGACCGCCGAGGCCAGCGCCGCCGGCAGCAGGTCGTAGCTCATGGCCTGCACGCGCGCCGCCGCCTCGGTCCCGCTCGTCTGAACCATCTCCGCGATGCCCGTTATCGGCAAGACGTAGACGAAGGGATCGCCCGGCGAGTCCCACTCTTGCGACTCGACCCGCGCCGACTTGATCTGCGGACTCGGCACGGTATACGTCACGCTGCCCCGTGGACAGACCCACATGACCTCGCTGGTAACAATCTGCCCGCGCTCGTCCAGCAGGGAGAGCTTAATCTTGGCGCTCACCATCGAGGACGGGTTGTGGATGTGCAGCCGCGTCTGCCAGCCGTCGTCGACGCGCAGCAGGGGCGCGTAGAGGGTCATGCCAAACGTCCCGCCACCGGCCCACTGGCCGTTGAAGAGAGAGCTGCTGGTGACGGCGGGCGCGGCGCTATCGGTCATGAGGGTTGTCGGCGCGGCGTGGTCGACGGCGATGCTCATCGGCTGGCCCGCTCGAACCCAGGCCGCGCCGACGAAGCCAGCCGGGACGCGGTCCTTCAGGCTGAACCGCGTGGTGTAGCCGGGCGGGAGCAACCCGCCTGCGAAGACCCGCGGCTGGGTGCAATCGTCCTCGGACTTGAGCCAAACCTCGAAACTCCCGCACTCCGTGCCGCTGTTCTGAAGCCACAGCGTCGTGGTGGCGCCGTCAGCCCCTTGGAAGGCGATGGGGACTGAATAGGCAAAGCCGCCAAAGAGCGGGTCATAGGGCGACTGGTCCGGCAGCCCGACGGCGCGGTAGGCGGCGCGCGGCGGCCCGCCGGCCAGGACCTCGGCGGCTGCCTGGCGGCGCACGGTCACGGCGATGGGGCCGCCGTTGAAGGGGTTCCAGTTGAACGGAAAGGCGCCTGGCGTCGGCGACACGTCGGGCCAGCCTTGAGGCCAGGGGGCGGACTGGAACGCTTGCAGGGCCTGGCAGGAGGTGGCCGTGGGGTCGAAGCTGAACACGACGGCGCTGAGGGCCGACGGCGGGCTGACAAAGGTCCAGCCGGCGCCGGGTTTGATGAGGCCGGTGCATTCCAAGCGGGAGGGTGGGGGAGCCGTCTGGCAGGTGGTGGGGCCGCTGTCAAAGTACAGGATGGCGAGCTGGACTTCGCGGCTGCCGACGTTCTGCGCCTCGACCAGCGAGCTGACGGGGGCCTGCCCTCCGTCAGCCGCGCCCAGCGCGGGCACGAAGGCCCAGGGGCCGGGCGCCGCCACCGGGCCGACCATGCCGGGCGGCGGGGTGGGCGGGACGGTCGGCGTGCCCGTCGGGGTGGGCGTCAGGGTGGGCGTGCCCGTCGTGGCGCTGAGCGTGGGGGGGATGGTCGGCGAGACCGCGACCGTTGGCCGCGGCAGCCCAGGCGCGACGGGCGACAGGTCGCACAACGCGCCGTCGGCGCTGCTGATGACGTAGTACTGAGGCAGACCCGGGTAGACCTCCGTGGCGGTCGGGGCGCCGGCCAGGACACCGCGGGTCACGTCGCCGGCCGCCAGGCCGGCCAGGCGCAGTTCGTAGGCCAGACACGGATTCAGGCCGTCGAACTGGAAGTGGCCCTGGATATCGGTGAACGCGCTCGTCAGGTACACGCCATTGGGGAAATCCGGCGTGCCCGGCGCCCACAACTGCACTTCCTGGGCTGGCAGGACCGTGTCCGAGCCGCAACGGTTGATGACGTAGCCTTGCACGACGCCCGCCGCTGGGGCCAGACTGGCGACCTCCGGCGTCGGCGAGCCGCCTGGCGCGGCGCACGAGACGAAGACGGACGTCGTGAAACCGGCCATCTCAATTGAGCCGACCGCGCCGGTCGGGAAGGGGAGCGGCTGGCGGCCGGCGGCCACGCTCACCACCAGCGTCTTGCCACTGGCGACCGCCGGCAGCGTCAGCCGACCCTCGCCGTTGAGTGTGCCCTGGTAGACGATGGTCCCTAAGATGTCGCGCACCGTCACCGCCCGACCACTGTAGCTGCTGACGTCCGTCGTAGTGTTCGGTGGGCAGACGGCCAGGGTGAGGGGCACGGCCGCGCAGCCGGGGGCGCTCGTCACCGTCGCCGTCGCTGTCGGGGCGACCGTCGGCGTGGCGGACGGGGAGGGCGTAAGTGTCGGCGACGGACTGGCGGTCACGGTGGGCGTCTCGGTCGCGGTCGCCGTCGCGGACGGCGAGACGGTCGGGGGTGGCGTCGCCGTTGTTGTCGCGCTGGCCGTCGGCGACGGCGTCGGCGTGACGGTCGCCGGCGCGGTGGGGGAAGGGGTAGCCGTCGCCGTGAGCGAAGGGGTCGTCCCAGGTGTGGCGCTGGATGTGGCCGAGGCGGTGACCGTCGGGGTAGGGGTCGACGGGCTACCCTCCCCGCCGAGACGGGCGTGCTTCATGATCAGCGGCAGGTAGACGAGAAAGTCGTCGGCGGCCTGCTGCGACGCCGTAGGTTCGAGGAGGCGGGCTGCGGCTGGGGATAGGCCGAGGGACAACGCGAGCAGGAGAAGGACGAACGCGGCTGGAACAGGGGAGCGGCGTGGTCGCATGGTATTCTCCTGGCGGGTGTGGTGGCCCTGCACATCGAGGCTGACACAGGCGAGCGCCGTCCATTATATCACAATATGGAATTCATGTCAATACAGTCAACACGGGCGTGTTCCCCCATAAGGTGAAACTCGCCGCGCGCCAGCGACTGGAAGTCGCGGCTGCCGGCCCTCAACCTCGCCCGCGCCCAGGTCGGACAATTGACGATGGACGATGGACGATGGACGGAAGGCAGTCTAGGTTAACGAGCAGACCTGACAGGTTCTGCAAAACCTGTCAGGTCTTGACTTTCTCCTGCGCGGTGCGCTACAGCGCCGAGCGCAGGCCGCGATACGTCCAGCGGTACTCGCCGCCCGTGGCGCGGACGGCGCTGTCGTACTCCAGCCCGGCCTCGGCCCACGCCCCGTCGAGCCAGCTAAAGTCAACCGTCGCGTCCAGCGGGATGTACGCCGGGTCCTCCTTGATGAGATCGACCCGCGCCAGGGCATCGCCGTAGATGGACGGCGTGTAGCTCGACACGCCGTTGTGGATGAAGGCGGCGTACTCGTCCAGCGAGGCGAACACCTGGGAGGTGAACCGCCCGCCGGGCGCGGGCCGCGCCGTGGCGCAGAACAGCTTCTGCGAGTCGAGGTAGTTGATGCGGATGGTGAAGCTGTCGCGCCCGTCATCCACCTGGGGCCGGATCATGGGGATGGTGTCGGCGAACCACCACGGCGCGAGGCGGGCGACAATAGGCAGGTCGCTGTTGCGGTCGGTGATGTACACCGACGGCTCCGGCCGCCCGCTCGACGTGTCGATGACGCCGCAGCGGTAGGCGCACGACGTCATGCGCTTGCCGAGGAAACCTGGCAGCGGCCAGAGGATGACCTGGTCGAGCTTGAGAACACAGAACGAGGCCACGCTCCAGCCGTTGAAGACCTGGGGCCGCAGCCAGGGCACGGGCAGGTGTTGGGCAAAGGCGTCGGGGCGGAGGCGGAAGTTGAAGATGAAGCGCTCCACCAGGCGCGCCGTGACACTGCGGGGAATAACCGGCATCGAATCCTCTCCTACTTGACATCCAATAGTACGCGCTCGGTAGAGTAGACAAACGTGGGCGTCGGCTTCTCCTGGCTCGGCAGCTTCGACAACTCGGTGAACGGGTTCTCAAAGACGAGGATGACCAGCTCGCGCTGACCCGTCTTCGGCGGGGCCTGGACCGCGCCCGCCACCTCGACCTGGGTAGCGGGGTCGAGCGCGGCGTAGAGGACCGGCGCGCCGTTGACCATCGGCGTCTGCTGCCAGTCGACGAAGGACACCATCGCCACCGTCGCCGCCGTGTCCTGGCCGTTGTTCCACCACAGGTGGAAGGGGACGCAGGATGATTGGCGCGCCGAGGGTGCTGGTCAGCACCCAGCCGATGAGTTGCG
>CAZLBQ010000402.1:0-6061 GCA_964557745.1 uncultured Anaerolineales bacterium | reverse complement strand
CTCAGCCGTTGGACTATGGGGATGGCGGCTCTTGAGCGCGGCGATGATAACATTCGTGTCGAGGACGGCCCGCAGGTGACGTGCCTCAGTCGCCAATGACGGCCTCCAATTCGTCAGGGATGGTGAGGCCCTGCTCACTGGCTAGCTCATGTAGAGCTGTTAAGACTGACTCAACGGCCGCTGCCTGCTCCATCTGACCGATGGACTGGATGAGCCAATGAGCCGCCTTGTGGGCTTTCAGAACCAGGCGCAGCAAATCATCCGGAAACTGACGGTTGAGCAGCCCCTGATAGGCGAGCAACTCGGCGTCCGTAATCGGAATGTCGCGGAGAACGTCTACTGACAGCCGATGCTGTGTTTCCCAGGACGCCCAGACGCTCATCAGGCTAATATCTGATTGGAGCGCCACAGCCTCTTGCTCGAGGCGACGCGCCCGCTGGCGAAGTTGCTCCAGGGTTGTCTCAATCTGCCTGACTTGTGTCGCCATAGCTTGTCCACCTCCTCCATCCCCTACGTCAGTACCCTGGCGCGCGCCAGTTCTTCCTGACGCAGCCTGAAGCGCTGGAGCTTGCCGGTCTCGGTGCGCGGCAGGCTGGCGCGGAACTCGACGGCGCGCGGGTACTTATAGGGCGCGATGCTCTGCTTCACGAACTCCTGCAAGCTCTTGACCAGCGCCTCGTCGCCCTCGTAGCCCGGCCGCAGGACGACAAACGCCTTGATGATCTGGCCGCGCTCCTCATGGGGCGAGCCAACGCACGCGCACTCCGCCACCGCCGGGTGCCTCAGCAGCGCGTCTTCAACCTCCGGCCCGGCCACGTTGTAGCCGCCGGTGATAATCATGTCGTCGGTACGCGCCTGGTACCAGAAGTAGCCGTCGTCGTCCATGAGGTAGGCGTCACCCGTCAGGTTCCAGCCGCCCTGGACGTAGCTCGTCTGGCGGGGGTCGGCCAGGTAGCGGCAGCCCGTCGGCCCTTTCACGGCCAGCCGCCCCACCTGCCCGGCCGGGAGCGGGTGGCCTTCCTCGTCCAGGATGCAGGCGCGGTAGCCGGGGATGGGCTTGCCGGTCGCACCGGGGCGGGCCTCGTCCTCGGACGCCGAGATGAAGATGTGGAGTAGCTCAGTCGCGCCGATGCCGTCGATGATCTCGATGCCGGTCGCCTCGCGCCACAAGGTACGGGTGGAGACAGGCAAAGTCTCTCCCGCTGAGACACACTTCTTGAGCGACGCCAGGTTGAACTGACCTGCGTGGGCGGCCATCTGGCGGTACATCGTCGGCGCGGTGAAGCAAATGGTCGCCCCGTAGTCCTGGATGGCCTGGAGCAGGCTGTCAGGCGTGAACTTTTCGAGCAGGATGGCCGTCGCGCCGACGCGCAGCGGGAACAGCAGCAGGCCGCCCAGCCCGAACGTGAACGCCAGCGGTGGCGTGCCGATGGTGCGGTCGTCGGGCTGCATCTTGAGCGTCGAGCGCGGGAAGAGGTCGCAGATCGCCAGCACGTCGCGGTGGAAGTGCATCGTGCCCTTCGGTTTGCCCGTCGTGCCCGACGTAAAGGCGATGAGGACGACATCGTCGGCCGCCGTGTCAACGGCCTCGAAGCTCGTCGACTTGGCCGCCATGCGCGCGTCGAGGCTATCCGGCGCGTCGTCGCCGTAGTAGACGACCTGGCGCAAGACCGGGCACTGCCGTTGGGCCGTCTCTAGCTCGGCGGCGAGCCGCCGGTCACACAGCGCCCCGCTGACCTGGGCCTTGTCGATGATCTCGACCAGTTCCTTCGCCCGCAGCAGGGGCATCGTCGCCACGGCGATGAGGCCGGCCTTGACGACGGCCAGCCAGGTGACGGCCAGCCAGGGGTTGTTGGGGCCGCGCAGCAGGACGCGGGCGCCCGGCACGAGGCCCATGTCCTCGGTCAGCACCCGCGCCACCTGATTGACCTGCGCCTGGAGTTGGGCGTAGGTCAGCTTGCCGTCTGCGCCCTCGACGGCGATGCGGTCCCCTTGCCCGCTCGACACCCAGGTGTCGAGCAGCGCGGCGGCGCAGTTGAGGCGCTCCGGGTACTGGACTTCCGGAATGTCGAACAGAAGGTCGGGCCACTCGTCGCGGGGCGGCAGGTTGTCGCGGGCAAAGGTGTCGAGATGGGCTGTTGTCGCCATTGTCAACTCCCTGACTTCAGCACGGCACGGCCAATGATGAGCTTCTGGACTTCCGACGCGCCCTCGTAGATACGCAGGGCGCGAATCTCGCGGTAGAGGCGCTCGACGGTCTGCCCCCGCCTGACGCCCAGCCCGCCCAACATCTGGACGGCAGCGTCTATGACGTCCTGCGCGGCTTCGGTTGCGGTCAGCTTCGCCATCGCCGCCTCCTTGGTTGTGGACGTCCCCCGCACGTCGCGCTGCCAGGCCGCACGGTAGACGAGCAGCGCCGAGGCGTCGATGCTGGTCGCCATGTCGGCCAGGCGGGCCTGGGTCAACTGGAAGTCGGCCAGACGCTGGCCGAACATGCGGCGCTGGCGGGCGTGGCGGACGGCTTCGTCCAGGGCGCGGCGGGCGAAGCCCAGCGCGGCGGCGGCCACCGAGGCGCGGAAGATGTCCAGTGTCTGCATGGCGACCTTGAAGCCCTGGCCCGGCTCGCCCAGGCGGTACGCCGCCGGGATGCGGCAGTCTTCGAAGGCGAGCGTCGCCAGTGGGTGGGGGGCCATGACCTCGATACGCTCGGCGACGCGCAGGCCGGGCGTCGCGGCGGGGACGACAAAGGCCGAGATGCCTTTCGCGCCCGGCGTCGGCTCAGAGCGGGCGAACACGGTGTAGAAATCGGCGATGCCGCCGTTGGAGATCCACGTCTTGACGCCGTTGAGCACGTACGCGTCGCCGTCGCGCTCGGCGTGGGTCGTCATGGCCGCCACGTCGGAGCCGGCGTCGGGTTCCGAGAGGGCGAAGGCCGCAATGGCCTCGCCACGCGCCACGCGGGGCAACCAATATCCCTGGATGTCGGGCGAGCCATAGAGCGTGATCGCCCCGCTGCCCAGCCCCTGCATGGCGAAGGCGAAGTCGGCCAGGCCGTCGTGGTAGGCCAGCGTCTCGCGGACCAGGCACAGGGCGCGCGAGTCGAGGTCGGGCAGCGCGCCGCCGAACGTGGCCGGCACGCTGTAGCGCAGCCACCCGCCCTGGCCTAGCCGCCGCACCAGCTCGCGGCAGGTCGCGTCCACGTCGTCGCTCTCGTGCGCTGGCAGCATATCCTGTGCCCAGCGCGCGAGGGCAGGGGCCAGGTCGTGGTGGACCGGGTCGAAGAACGGCCAGTCGAGATGGCTCTGGTCCGGCATCACTTGATTCCTAACCAGACAGTTTAGACAGAATTAACAGAATTTTGGGAATTATCATAATTCTGCTAATTCTGTCTAGAGATTTCAATTCCCCTTGAAAGAGGGCGGTTGCTTGGCCACGAACGCTTCGTAGGCGCGGCGGAAGTCTTGGCTCTGCATGCAGATCGCCTGGGCCTCGGCCTCGACCTCAATCGCCTCGTCAACGCCCATCGCCCACTCCTGGTGCAGCAGCTTCTTGGTCATGGCGTGGGCGAAGGTCGGGCCGTCGGCAAGCTGGCGGGCCATCGCTTGCGCCTGGGCGAGGACCTGGTCGGGCGGGACGAGGGCATTGAAGAAGCCCCATTGGAAGCCCTCGTCAGCCGTCATCACCCGCCCGGTGTACAGCAACTCGGCGGCCCGGCCCTGCCCGATGACACGCGGCAACAGCGTGCACGCGCCCATGTCCGCCCCTGACAGGCCCACGCGGACGAACAGGAAGGCCGTCCGCGCGGTGGGCGTACCATAGCGCAAGTCCGACGCCAGGGCCAGCATGGCCCCCGCGCCGACGCACACCCCATCGATGGCGGCGACAACCGGCTGCGGGCAGGCCCGCATAGCCTTGACCAGGTCGCCCGTCATGCGGGTGAAGGCGAGCAACTCGGGCATGGTCATCTGGGTCAACGGGCCGATGATCTCGTGGACGTCGCCGCCGGAGCAGAAGTTGCCGCCCGCGCCCGTCAGGACGACGACCTTGACATCCGCCGCGTAGACCAGGCCGCGAAACAGGTCGCGTAGCTCGGCGTACGAGTCGAACGTCAGCGGGTTCTTCTTATCCGGGCGGTTGAGGGTGATCGTCGCCACGCGGTCAGCCACCTGCCACTGGAAGGTACGGGCCTGGTAGTCGGCCATGATCAGGTTATTGTCCACTACAGGCTTCTCCTCAGACCAGGGGCTAAGCATCCGATGGCCCAGGCTGCCAGCCCGTCGCCTGCGCCCAGGCGTTGGCCAGCCGCATGACATCCCAGATAAACGGCTCTTTCGCGTCGACATAACCAGGCCGGTCCAGTCGATAGACCTCGGCGAGCCTGTGCTTCAACTCGGCATAGCGCCTGGCATCGTCCGCGTGGCTGCGCAGATAGTCGCGGAAGAGCAGCGCGAATTGCTCATTCCAGCTACCGGCAAGCCGCACATGAATATGAGTCCGAGGCTGGCCCGCGCCCTCCCGAAAGTAGCGTTTGGTCCGCTCCGGATTGTCGGGGTGATAGACAAAGCCCAGCCCTTCGAGCGGCCCGCGAAAGGCGTCCAGAGGCTCAAAGGCGGCCACCGAAACCTGGATGTCGATGACCGGCTTGGCGGCTAGCCTAGGCACGGCCGTTGAGCCGATGTGATCGATCCGCGCGGCGGTGTCACGCAGCGCGTGGCGCATGGGCGCCGCCAGCCCGGCGAAACGCTCGGGCCACGCCCGGTCATACGGAACGACGACAATCGGCTCGCTCACGGCGCTACTCACCCTCAGGCCGCACGGCCACGAACACTTCGCGCTGCCACGGGTCGGTCACGACACGCGGCTCGAACCCGACCTCGCGGAGCAAGCCCAGCCACGTCTCACGCGGGAACAGGCCGCAGAGGTGGCGGTCGTGGACAACGCGCACCGAGTTGTCCGCCTCGCGCAGCAGAAAGGCGTAATCGGACGTGTACGTCGTGTCGGTCGGGTCGGGATCGACCGTCCAGTCGAGGTAGCGCAGCGCACGGCCGTCGCCATCGTGGCCGCCCATCGAAGTGGAGGGGGCGAAGATCTCGCGCACGTAGTCTGGCTCGAAGACGGCCACGCCGCCTGGTCGGCAGTGGACATACGCCGTCTCAAGCGCCTGGCGCAGGTCGTCCTCGCTCAGCATGTACTCGATGGCATCGTGGATAAAGACGGCGTCGAACTGCCGACCCAGCCGCACGCTGCGCATGTCGCCCTGCCGGTGGTCGCATTCTGGGTTGAGGGCGCGGCTCACGACAAGCATGTCGGGCGACAAGTCGACCAGGGTCAACTGGAAGTGCGCCTTCAGGTGCAGGGCGTTGTTGCCGCCGCCCGAACCCAGCTCCAGCAAGGTCACGAGGGGCGTGGCCGCCGCCTCGACCATCAACCGCCGCGCGAAGTCGGCCTCCTCGACGTAGTCGGCGGGCGTCGAGACGAGCGGCCACCACGCGGCCAGGTCGGAGTACATGTGCAAGGTCTGGCTCATCGCCCCTCCGGTTCGGCCAGGTCAAGAGGCTCGCGGACCGCGTGCTTCAGCTTGCCCAATAGCGTGTACAACTCCTGCTGTTCGAGGGGCGACAGCGCCTCCATCATGGCGACAATCCAGCCCTCGTGGGTGACGGCCATCTGGGCGAAGACATCGCGGCCGGCCGGAGTCAGGCGAACGCGGAAGGCGCGGCGGTCGCCCGGCTCGGCCACGCGCTCCACCCAGCCCTCGCGCTCCAACTGGTCGGTCAGGCCGGTAATGTTGCCCCCCGACACCATCAGGCGCTGTGACAACTCTCCCATCTTGAGGCCATCGGGGTGGCGGGCCAGCTGGGCCATGAGGTCGAAGCGCGGCAGGGTCGTGCTGAAGTCCTGGCGCAGCCGTGCCCGCACGTCGTTCTCGATGAGCGTCGTGCACGTCAGCAGCCGCAACCACAGGCGCAGCGCCCGGTGGTCCGCCTCCCCCGTCCGCGTCTCCTTGTCCACTGCCCCCACCACGTTCGTCACAGCCATAACACTCCCCATCCCTCACGCC
>CAZLBQ010000401.1:0-6073 GCA_964557745.1 uncultured Anaerolineales bacterium | reverse complement strand
CGATCATCCCGACGACCACTCCGACCCGGCGCGCCACCGGGTGGCTCGGCGCGGGCCGCACGCCCGGCATTGTCTGCACCGCCGCGTTCATGATAAGCCTCCTCTGCGGGTGATTAGGACTGAGCGACTGCCTGCGCCCAGTGTACCTCAGCCCAGGGTAGGGTGTCGCCTATCGCGGGATAGGGCGCGAGATAGGTTGACGATTGACGATGGACCGCCGCCGCTGCCACAGCGGCAGCAAGAAGCACAGCGCCAGCGCCAGCGGCGCGACGACGTAGGCGGCGTGCGCCACGCTCAGCAGCGGGTCGGCCACGGGCAGGCGCAGCGGCCGGACGAGCATGTACGCTGCGTACGCCAGGCACAGGAGGCCCATCGGCCACAGCACAAGGTTGACGGCGGCCTCGTTGTCCCACAGCCTGGTCGCCGTGACGACCCCTAGCAGGGCGAACGTGATGAGGCACAGCGAGGCGAACAAGTTGACGAGCAGGATGGTGTCCACCGTCAGGGCCGGGACACCCTGGAGTTGTTGGTCAAACTGGCCGAGGGCGGGGATGAACACGTGGAGGATACCCCAGCCCAGCAAGAACAGGCTGCCCACGAGGGTCAGCCGGCGCGGCCACGTCGCCTCCATCGCTAACCTCCTCTCGACGCCTCACACGGCGCGGGGCTGGGGCGTCGGGGCGCGCCGCCGGTCACGGGCCACAAGGACCGCCGTGACCACCACCAGCGCCAGGGTGAACAGGCTCTCGTACGTCACGCTCTGCGTCGCCGAGGCCGCCGCCGGGCCGAGGACGAACAGCACCGGGCTGTAGCTGGCGTGCATCAGTTGCGCCAGCAGCAGGCTCTCGGTGTGGTCGTAGACCCAGACGATGAGGACGCGGAAGGTCGTCAGCGGGATGAGCCAGAAGGTCAGGAAGTGCAGCGGGAACAGCGGGCCGTACAGCGCTCGGCTGCCGGTGAAGTCGCCCAGGAAGTGCCACGCCCCCCACAGCACGCCGACCACCAGGCCCAGCGCCAGCGGAGACAGGCGCCCCCGCAGCCGCCGCGTCACAAACCCCGTCCAGCCTAGCTCCTCGACAAACGTCCCGAACGCCACCACCACGAACATGAGCAGCGGTACGCGCTTGTCGGGCGCGGCGAACAGCGTCGGGACGAAGGCGGGCGACGTCGGCACGAGCAGGGCCAGCACGCCCGCCGCCGCGAGGGGCGTGATGAGCAGCGGCGCGTACCAGCGCGCGCCCACGCGCCACTTCCGCATCCCAGCCAACAGGTCCGCCAGGCCGGCGCGGCCTTCGAGCAGCGCCGTGAGCGCCAGCCCGACGCCGCCCGACCCGGCCAGCATCGCCACCCAGATGAGCATGAACTGCGGCGTGCTGACTGTCCCCGCCGCCAGGCCCTGCGGCCCAACGATGAGGACGATACTCGTCCACGTCACCGCGTACGCCAGGACGAAGGCCACCGGGACGGCGTGCCGCGCCAGCCACGTCTTGACCTGCATAGACCGTCCTCCTCAGCCAGGTTAATCGAGGAAGCGAATCGTCTGCTGCCAGACGGTGTTGTCCTCGGCGGGGATGCCGTACTGGCCGATGCTGAAAAACAGGAACCGATCCGGATGCGCCGTGTCGGCCAGGAAGTAGGCAATCCCACCTACCGCCGCGTAGGGCTGGGGGCACTTGGCGGCTCTGTCCTGCAACAGCCCCGGCCCCTCGCCCGGCGCGTGGGGCACGTCAATGCGCGCAAAGCGATAGCCGGGCGGGTTGGCGTGGCCGGGCACGGGGTCCTGGCTCGCCACGACGAAGCAGTCCTGCGGCGAGTAACCCGCGAGGACCTGCAACCGAATCGCGTCCTCCAAGCTCTGCGCCGGGGGCTTGCGGAACACCCGCACCCACTGGCCGTCGGTGGGCTTCATGGTCAGCGGGTAGACATACACCCGGTCGCCGCTCTCCTGCACCCCGGCCTCGCTCGCCCGGTACTTGAAGCTGATACCGAGGCGCTGCGACGTGAACGTCGTGACCGAGAGGTCAACGCTCGTGTTGGCGCACGTCACGTCCGAGATCTTCCAGATGCCGCTCGGGTTGTTGAGCGCCACCTGGAAGCCGTGGCCGGGGAAGCTCGTCCGCACCCCGACGAGGGCCTGGGGCGGCTGGAGGTTGACGAGTTCCGCCGTGAACCGCTCCGGCTTGTCCTGGGCGCACAGGATGGGGTCGTAGCCGCCGCCCTGGGACGCGCCGACGATGCTGTCGACCTTCTGGACGAAGCCCGGTGTCAGGTTGGGGTAGCTGCGGTAGGCGCGGTCGGCCAGCGGGTTGCCGGGGTAGGCCAGGTACCAGCTGTAGAAGGCGTTGGTGACTTCCAGCGGGCCGAACTCGCCGCTCTGCTGCGAGCCGGCGCAGCCCCGGGCCGGCTGGTCGGGCGTCGGGAAGTACGTCCGCGCGTCCACGCCGTGGCTCCAGATGGTCGAGAACGTCTGGGTGTCCTGGACGAGGACGCGGAAGTAGTACTTGTTCAGCGGGTCGGTCGCCGCCCGCACGTCCACGTCGTTGAAGTCCCAGACGGGATAGGTGACGCCGCCCTGGCGGACGAGGCGCTTGACGCCATTGCCGACCGGCGTGACCGGGCTGTTGTTGACGGCCATGAACAGCGTCACGCGGTTGTTGAAGTCGGGGTTGACTGACTGCTGCGTCCCCGCGTTGAACAGCGCGACGGTCACGTTGGCCAGGGGCGCGCTGCTCACCGGGCGCGGGTTCCCCGCCGCGTCGTGGGGCCAGACGACCTGGATGCGGGCGTCGACCGGCCCGCCCCCGCCCGCGCTCGTGGGCGTCACCGGGTTGGGCAGGTAGGTGCGGGCGTCGGCGCCGTGGCTCCAGATGTTGAAGTTGGTGGTGACGCCGTCCACCGTGACATAAAAGTAGTACTTGTTGGCCCCGTCCCGCGCCGCTGAGACGTCGATGTTGTTGAAGTCCCAGGCCGGGAACGTCACGCCGCCCTGCGTCGTGAGCCGCCGCACGCCCGTCGCCACCTGTTGGGCGGGCTGGTTGTTGAGCGCCCGCCACAGGCGCACGGTGTTGCCGAAGTCACACGGCACGCTGTTGCGCGTCGGCGTCTCGAACAGGTAGGCCGTGACGTTGACGAGCGTCGCCTGGTTGACCGGCGCGTTGCCGTGCGGCCAGACAATCTCGACTTTGGCGTCGACGGCGCTGATGGCGGGCGTCGGGGCGGCCTGGCCGGCCCCCGCCCCCACCAGCAGCCAGGTCAAGAGGGCCACGACGGCCATCAGGCTTGACCGCATACTCCAGCGTTGGCTATGCCACCTCATTGTGGGTCCTCCTATTTGTCACTGACCACTGACTACTAGACTAGCAGACCATAGACGACGTGCCAGATCATGTCGGCCCAGAAGTGGACGCCCGACGCCGCCACCAGGCCGTCGCGGATGAAGGCGCGCCCGGCGACGACCCCCAGCAGCCCGTTGAGAAGGAACAACTCGGCCAGCAGGACGGGCGGCAGGGCGGCGGGCGTGCTGACCCCCGCCAGCAGCATGACCGCTGGCAGGTGCGTCGCCCCGAACACGAGCGCCGCGATGACCGTCGCCAGCCACAAGGCGGCCCGCCGTCCGGCGCCGCCGGGCGTCAGCCGCCGCCGCAGCCACGTCAGGACGACCGCCCACAGGCTGAGCACGACGAGCCGCGTCAGAATCTCCTCGCCAATCCCGGCCCCGAGCGAGGCCAGGATGGACGCCGGGAACGGCGGGTGCGGGAAGGTGGGGCGGCCGGTCAGCCGCTGCGCGGCCACGTCCCCGGCGACAAGGATAACGCCGACGAGGACGCCCAGGCCCAGCGGGCGCACGACCCACGCCCGCCAGCCCGCGTCCGAGCGGTAGATGCCGGGTAAGGCGGCGCGGCGGCTCAGCCACAGGCCGACCAGCCCCAGCAGCCCGTAGCCCACCCCGATGAGGCCGACGTTCCCCAGGACCAACTGCCACACCGGCATGGTTGGCGTCGGGGCGGGCATCCCCAGCGCCGCCGCCGAGCGCGGGTCCAGCATGCCGCCGGGGACGACGATGTACAGCGCCGCCGTGAGGGCGTACACGACCAGCATCCCCGCCAGGACGGCGAGTTGCGAGGGGCGGGGTCTGACCGGAACCCGGTCAGGGCTGATAATGTCGATCGGAACTTGCATCCTACCGCTCTCCATCGCTGGCCTGGCGGCGGAACAGGACGGCGATGAGGGCCGTGCCCAGCGGGAACGTCACGCACCACACGACCAGCGCCAGCCACGTCGCGGGCATGAAGCCCAGCCCGCCCAGGAACACCCCCACGCTGCTGGCGACCCCGTTGGCGACGAACAGCCACCTCACCCAGCGTTCGAGCCGCCCGCCGGCAAAGGCCAGGCCGGCAAACAGCGTCGCCAGGCCCATGAAGCCGTAGCCGATGCCCTCCAGGGCGTTGGCAATCGAGTGCGGGCTGACCGCGATCAACGCGATCAGGCCGTCGGTGTAGCCGCCCAGCAGGCTGCTCGGCACGAAGGTCATCATGAGCCAGTACGTGGCGCCGAGGACCGCGCCGTACATGACGCCGAACGCCAGGCCCAGCCAGCTCCACAGCTTGGCCTCGTCGGGCGTGGCGAAGTGGACCGCCGACAGCAGGACCGGGAAGGTCAGCGCCAGCAGCAGACACGGCACGACCCACAGCAGATAGGGCGTGAGTTGGAACGCGGCGGCGAAGGCCGCCACGCTCGACCACGGCGGCAGGCTTGCCATGTACACGCCAAAGGCGGCGGTGAACCACAGCGTCCAGACCGTCGTCAGGACCGCCGCCCAGAACCCGACGCGGCGGACGGCGGGGGCCACACGTGCCGTGCGACCCACCGGTCGAGACGCCGGCTCAGGCTGAACCGAAACACGCGGGCTAATAGTTGTCATAATATTCCTCGCAATGGCCCTCTGCCCCTCTCCCTAGGTGGGAGAGGGGGAAGGGGTGAGGGGCTTCCTTCCGTCCCCCTCCACGTGGCGGAACAGGATGGCCGTGAGCCACAGGCTCAGCACCGTCAGGATGACAAACGGCAGCACGAAGGCGACGGTCTCCGCCGTGGTCAGCACGCCCGCCAGCAACTGCGCCACCGACAGCGCCGTGACCGCCAGCCCCAGCACGCCGCCCACGATGAGCACCACGCTCGCCAGGAGGTAGCCCAGCGCCGCCCGCCGCCACAACAGGACAGCCGCCAGGAAGGCCGTCGGGGCGATGACACCCACGTCCAGCGCGTGGGTCGGCAGCGTCGTGTGGCCGGTCAGGGCCGGGGCTTTGCCCTGCAAGAGGGCGGGCAGGATGTCCAGCCCGACCCAGACCAGGATGAGGGACACCCCGACCGCCCCCAGGAACGCGGCGATGCCCCGCCTGGGCAGCCGCGCTGAGAAGTGGCTAGGCAGGTGAGCCAGGTCGAACGACGTGAAGGCCAGGATAAAGGCGAACAGGCTGGCGGTGAACTGGGCCAGGTAGACCAGGAACAGGTTGTTGTAGGCGTAGCCAAAGGTCATCGAGGCCGCGTTGTACAGGAAGTAGCCCAGCGTACTCGTCAGCAGCAGGCCGCCGCGCAGCGACCCCCGCCGGTAGAGCAGCGCGCACACGACGAGCAGCGGGACCGCCACGACCAGGACGAACACGTCCGTCCCCTTGAAGCCCGTCCCGTCGCGCAGCGTCTCGTAGCGGTACAAGCCCTGGCCATACATCTGCACCGTCTCGCCGCGCACCGTGGTGAACGGGTACGGCCCGCTGCCGCCCTGGACCGTCAGCCCGGCCAGCGCCGCCACCACCGCCAGGACGCCCACCACGGCCGCCAGCCCCACCACCCAGCTAGACACTCTCATGAAACCTCTCCTTCCCCATCGCCCGCGCCTCTCTGACTTGGCCGTCGATCTCGACCCCGACCTTGTCGACCACGCCGCGGCTGTTGCGCCTGGCCGGCTCGCTCTCCGGGCCGCAGACGCAATCCGGGGCGGCAAGGGCTTAGAAGTGAGCCATCTGACTGTGGATGTAGTGCGCGTTGTAGTACATGTCGCGCAGCTTGTGGGCCAGCT
>CAZLBQ010000400.1:0-6078 GCA_964557745.1 uncultured Anaerolineales bacterium | reverse complement strand
CTGCCGGGGAGCGCGACGGGCATCCAGGTGGCGGCGCAGCGCACGACGACTGCCGACGGCCGTCAGGGGTACACGCTCGAAGCCGCTATCCCGTGGCAGTTGCTCCTGGTGGTCCCGCGCGCCAACCAGACCTTCGGCTTCACGCTCTGTATCAGTGACAACGATCAGCCAACGCCCGGCCAGCAGAAGATGCTGTGCACCTCGCCCGCGCGCGAGTGGCACAAGGCCGCGACCCTGAACACGATGGTTCTGCAACCCTGACAGACCAGAAACGGCTGCCCCTCATAGGCAGCCATCGGGAGGACCACGATGCGCAAAGGAAGAACTGTCCTCCAGGCTAAACGCTACGGCACCTCGCAGTGCAGCGCCCGCGCCGCTCTGCTGGTCGTGGCCCGCCGCATGGACGAGGACGACATCAGTACCCTCGTCGTTGTCGACGAGCGCGGTTATCTGGTCGGCATCATCACCCGCACCGACCTACTCCGAGCGATGGTGGAACGCGAGGACTGGACGACTCAACCCGTCGAGGCGTACATGACGCGCGATGTCGTAACCGTGACCCCCAACACGCTCCTCATGGACGTGGCGAAAACCCTGTTGAGCCACAACATCCACCGCGTGGTCGTCGTCGACGAAGAGACGGGCGACCGGCGACCGCTGGCCGTCATCTCGGCGGGCGACGTGGTCTATCACATGGTGATGGATGCCACGGGAGGCTAAGGATGCAGGAATTCAGGAACTACATCGACGGGCAGTGGATTCCCTCGCAGAGCGGGGCGTGGTTCGAGACGCTCAACCCGGCCAGCGGCCAGCCGGTTGGCCGCGCGCCCCTGTCTAACGCCGCCGACGCCCAGGCCGCCATCGACGCCGCCCAACGGGCCTACCGCCGCTGGCGGCTCGTGCCCGCGCCACGCCGGGGCGAGATTCTGTATGAGATGGGCCGCCTGCTGCGCGACGAGAAGGAAGCCCTGGCGCGGTTCCTGACGACGGAGATGGGCAAGGTGCTGCCGGAAGCGCGCGGCGACGTCCAGGAAGCCATCGACATGGCCTTCTACATGGCCGGCGAGGGGCGGCGGCTGTTTGGCGTCACCGTGCCCAGCGAGTTGCCGAACAAGTTCGCCATGGCAATCCGCGACTCGATTGGGGTGTGCGGGGTCATCACGCCCTGGAACTTCCCCATCGCCATCCCATCGTGGAAGCTGTTCCCGGCTCTGATGGCGGGCAACACCGTCGTGTTCAAGCCGTCGGGCGAGACGCCGGGGTTGGCGACGTGGTTTGTCGGCCTGCTGGAGAAGGCGGGCGTGCCGCCGGGTGTGGTGAACCTGGTGCACGGGCCGGGCGCCGAGGTGGGCGAGGTCCTGGTCGAGCATCCCCAGGTGCGGGTGGTGTCGTTTACCGGCTCGACGCGCACCGGCCGCATCATCTCGGAGCGGGCGGGGCGGCTCAACAAGAAGGTCCACCTGGAGATGGGCGGCAAGAACGCCATCATCGTCATGGACGACGCCGACCTGGACCTGGCGCTGGAAGGCATCCTGTGGAGCGCCTTCGGCACGACGGGCCAGCGCTGCACGGCGGCGAGCCGCATCATCATCCACCGCGCCGTCAAGGACGCGATGACGGAGCGCATCGTCAACCGCGTGCAGGCGCTGCGCCTCGGCGACGGCCTGGAGCCGACGACGGACGTCGGCCCGGTCATCAATCAGGCGGCGCTGGAGAAGATTCACGGCTACACCGGGGTGGCGCGGCAGGAGGGAGCCACCGTCCTGCTGGGCGGCGAACCGTGGCAGAACGGCGGGGGTTTCTTCTACCAGCCGACGGTCTTCGACCACGTCACGCCCGACCAGCGCGTGTTCCAGGAGGAAATCTTCGGGCCTTGCACGTCGCTGGTGACGGTGGACAGCTTCGAGGAGGCGATTGAGGCTAACAACAGCGTGGAGTACGGGCTGTCGTCGTCCATCTACACGCGGGACGTCAACCGCGCCTTCCAGGCCATGCGCGACTTTGACACGGGCATCGTGTATGTCAACCATGGCACGATTGGGGCGGAGATTCAGCTGCCCTTCGGCGGCACGAAGGGCACCGGCAACGGCCACCGCGAGGCGGGCATCGCCGGGCTGGAGGTGTTCACCGAGTGGAAGTCGATCTACGTGGACTACAGCGGCCGCCTGCAGCGGGCGCAGATTGACACGGACAGTATGGTGGGCTAGGAAAGGCTAAAAGCAGAGCGCCTCCCGTGGGGGAGGCGCTCTTTCGTTTAGGCCAAGACGCCTGCTCGCTCCTGGTTGGCCTCGGCGATGGCCCCCACCTGGCGCCAGTCGGGGCGGTCGCCGGCGTGCTTGCCGTCGTAGCGCCAGAGGACGCGGTCACCGTGGACGAGGACGGCGGCTGGTAGCTGCCGCACATCGCCTGTCGGCTTGCCAACCCCCTTGCCCTTGAGCACGGCCTCCGTGCTGCACATCAAGACTTCGGGTCCCACCAACTGACGCCACCCGCCGCGCCGAATGCCAAACGCCTGCGCCAGGGTCTGATCGACGTCGGAGATGACCGGGGCGTCGGGCCACAGGTCGGCAAAGAAGTCGTCGCCCTGCTCGACCGTCCCCTGGCCGACGAAGACCACCGGGGGATACGCCGGGTCGCTCGCAGCAATGTGTCGTAAAGACTTTACGACGCTGGCCGGGAAGAGTCAGCCGTAGTGGCGGAGGAAGACCAGGAGGGTGGCGCGGTCGGGGTCGAGTTGATCAGCGAGGGAACCAGGGCGAAGATTGGATCCGCTGACGGGGGTTTGAAGGATAGCGCGGGTCAGAGGCTGCGTTGTCATCCTGTACGTCCTTACTCACAACAAGGGCTTGCCCCGTCTTGAGTGCGTACAGGCGGTGGATTATACCCCCTCTGGGGAAGAGGAGATTAGCGAACGAGGTTCAAAGTCAGGCTGCGTCTGCTGAGTTATGCGCCTCGGCGATGGCCGTGGCGATGACATCGTCCGCCACACCCTGGCGGCGCAGACTCTCGATCACGCGCGACAGTTCGGACTCGCCGTGCAGCCGAGCCAAATCCTGCCGCAGCCCCTGGCCGATGTAGGCTCGCATGAGCGCCAGGTGGCTTGAGAAGTCGAGAGCGAGAGCCACGCGTTGAAGATCGGTAAGAACATCTTCCGGAATCTCCAACGTCACCGCCACTTTTGACCGGGGCCGGAGTCTCAGTTTGAGATCATCCACTTTCATATTGGGGCGACGACCTTAAGCGGGGATGGCTTCCGCGACGACCTCAAAGCGGCAGCAGCTATCGCCGGCGGGGGCGTGCTTGACGCGCTCGAGCGGCTGGCCCAGGATGCCCTCCATCAGGGCGTGGTCGAGCTCGCAGACCTCGGGGTGCTGGGCGGCGACGTGCTTGTAGGCGCAGTTGCAGACCTCGACCGCGACCGCGTCGCCCTCATTCATGACCCGCACGCGGAAGCCCTCGGCGGCCATGATGCTTTCCACACGGATGAGGCGGTCCTCCAGTGGGCAGGCGGCCAGGTCGGCGGCGTGGGGCGCGGCCAGGTCGGCGGCGACGGCCTGCAGGATGGCGCGCGCCTCCTCGACCCCGTACTGTTCCTTGATCTTGGCCAGGACGCGCTCGGCCAGCAGGTGGTAGGCCTTGGGGAAATACTCATCCGCGGCGGGCGTCAGGCGGTAGACGTAGTGGGGGCGACCGATACGGCCCCGCTGCGCCTCGGCGGTCACCAGCCGCTGCTCCTCCAGAATCTGGAGGTGGTGGCGCACGGTCATCGGCGTGAGGTTGAGGACCTCGGCCAGATCGTCCACCGTGGCCTCATCGCGGCGTTTCAGGATTTCGAGAATCTGCTGACGTGTCTCTTGCACGGCTGCCCCTTCTTGCATATGCTGCAAAGTATACCCGATTTTTGGGCCGCCGTCAATTTACCGCCTGTCAAGAAGGGCAGGGCGTTTGACGGAGAAGGCGGCGTGTGCTAGAATTGGGGAGATGCCAGGATGCAAGGGTGCACAAGGCACGCGCTTATTAGCACGCGGCCTGGGGAGAACCGCCGGGGGGTACGATGCCGGCTTCGCTCCCCTTTTTGCTGCCCGGCAGCCTGGCCGGGTGTCCCCTGCGCGTCGCGCCTGCGACGTAGTGCTATCCAGACCGGCCGTAGTATCACGATGAGTCAGAAAGGATGAGCCATGGCGTACCAACTTCCCCCCCTCCCGTATCCCTTCAACGCGCTCGAGCCGACTATTGACGCTCGGACCATGGAGATCCACCACGACAAGCATCACCAGGCGTATGTCACTAACGCCAACAACGCCCTCAGTGGTCATCCCGACCTGGAAGCGATGAGCGTCGAGGACTTGCTCCGCCACATCAACCAGGTCCCTGAGAATATCCGCACGGCCCTGCGCAACAACGCCGGCGGTCACGCCAACCATACGCTGTTCTGGGAAGTCATGAAGCCGGGGGGCGCCAACCAGCCCAGCGGCGCTCTGGCCCAGGCCATCAACCAGGCCTTCGGCAGCTTCGACCAGTTCAAGACCAAATTCTCGGACGCGGCCAAGACGCGCTTCGGCAGCGGCTGGGCGTGGCTCGTCCAGGACGGGTCGGGCAACCTGGCCGTGTACAGCACCGCCAACCAGGACAGCCCGCTCATGGAAGGCCACACGCCACTGCTCGGCCTGGACGTCTGGGAGCATGCCTACTATCTCAACTACCAGAACCGCCGCCCTGATTATGTCGAGGCGTGGTGGAAGGTCGTCAACTGGGACGAGGTCGCCAAGCGGTATAAGGGCTAGTCGTTGACAAGGACGATAGACGGTAGACGCGGCCGAATGGGCCTTGTCCGTCGTCTGTCGTCCTTCGTCTATCGTCGGACCAGGGAGACACGCGTGACCGAGTTAAGAATAGGCGATCTCGCCCCCGATTTCACCTTGCGCGGCAGTGATGATCAGAAGCATACCCTGGGCGAGTTGCGGGGTAAGCCCGTCGTCCTGGCCTTCTATCCCCACGATTTCAGCCCGACGTGTACCAAGGAGCACGCCTGTCTGATGCGTGACCTGGCCCGCTTCAATGGGCTGAACGCGCAGATGTTTGGCGTCAGCACGGATAGCGTCTGGGCGCACAAGGCCTACGCGGCGCAGCAGGGCATCGAGTATCCCCTGCTGGCCGACTACTACCCCCAGGGCGCTGTCGCGCAGCAGTACGGCGTGTTCGACACGTCGCGCGGCCGCGCCGACCGAACCACCTTCGTCATCGACGGCGACGGCAAGATCGCTTACATCCAGCGCAACGAACCGGGCGTGGTGCCGCCGGTCGAGGACTTGATCGAGGCGCTCCAGGGGTTGACGTAGCTCCACCAACTGCGTAGCGCCGACTTCAGTCGGCCTCCTGGTCAAGAGTCGACCAAAGTCGGCGCTATGACTCGGCGCTACGGGTGGGTGCTACCGGCTGGGCATGCTTTATGCTTGACCAGTTCCGGACCCAACAGCCCGCCGCCTAGCTGTCCGCACAATACAAGACCTTTATCCGAAGCACGAGGAGGTGCACGGTGGCAACACTTGAACCGGCGTTAGCTGAGGCGCCGCTCGACGCGCGCGTCGACCGCCTCGGTCTGACCCCCGATGACTTGCGCCGCATGTATGAGCTGATGCTCGCGGCGCGCAAGCTGGATGAGCGGCTGTGGATTCTGCAGCGCCAGGGCCGCATCGCGTTCGTCATCTCAGGCCAGGGCCAGGAGGCGACCCAGGTGGGCGCAGCGTATGCCTTTCGCCCCGGCCAGGACTGGCTCCACCTCTACTACCGCGATATGGCGATGGCCCTGACCATCGGCATGACCCCCCGCGACCTGCTGCTCGCCAACTACGCCAAAGCCGAAGACCCTGCCAGCGGCGGGCGGCAGATGCCCGCTCACTACGGCCACGCGGGTCTGCGTATCGTCTCCGGCTCCAGCCCGGTCGCCACGCAGATTCCCCAGGCGGCCGGCATCGCCTACGCCTCGAAACTTCTCGGTAAGGACGAAGTGACGCTGACCTCGCTGGGCGAAGGCTCGACCAGCCAGGGCGACTTCCACGAGGGTCTGAACTTCGCTTC
>CAZLBQ010000399.1:0-6085 GCA_964557745.1 uncultured Anaerolineales bacterium | reverse complement strand
ACCGAAACAGACCGCCTTGTGACGATCGCACCCCGCCCTGGCGCGAAATCCTCCCAGGCGCTCATGTACCGTTTCACCTTCAAGCCCGCCAAGACCAAAGCGGGCAAGCCGCGCGTGAGCGTCCAGTTTGTGAGCGAGGGCGCGGGGGCGAAAGTCACCGCCGCGCCGACTCCGCCCGCCGACTTCGCCCCGGACAGCTTCGCCTTGACCCACTCCGGCTTCCCCGACAAGATCGGCAAGTACTGGACCGACCACCCTGACGAGCACAAGCAGGTCTTCAACTGGCTTCAGAACGTGGCCGGCCGCTCGTTCGATCAGGTGCTGACCACCAAGACGACGACGACGCAGGGCAAGAAGACCATCGACCGCGCGGCGGCCTTCGCACTCAAGGGGACGAAGGATGCCAGCGGCGCGGTCACGAACCTCGAAATCACCTTCCTCGGCGCGGTCAGCCCGACGACTGAGACGCCATCGGCGGACTATCACAGCAAGGATTTTGTCGACTTGAAACTGGAAGCCTTGCAGACCACCCCCGATCCTAAGAAGAAGGACCGCCTGGGCCAGATCACAGGGCTTGACGCCCAGCCCGCCGACGAGAAATTGTCGGTGAAGTTTGCCATCCTCCAATACTTCAAGGGTGGGACACGCGACGCCGAGGTTGACTTGCGGCTCCCCATCGCCGGTTCCCAGAAACAAGTGCTGTACACGCTCCGCTTTCAGTCTAAGCCCAAGGACAAGCTCACCGATGTCGAAGTCGAACGCGTCGGCGAGGAAGGCAAGGATGTGACGGTGACGTCGGCCCAACTCGATGTGACGCGGGTCGCGGGCTTTGCCGACCACGCGCAAGACGCTAAGGCGCTCCAGGCCTGGCTGACCCTGCGCTACCCCGCGGCCAGCGTGACCGGGTCCAGTGTGGCGGAACTGCAAAAGAGCATGAACGCCGTGTTGCAGGCGCAGGCCGGCGATCCCAAATGGTTCGCGGACAATTATGGCCTCGTCATCCTGGACGCTGGCGATGCCGCGGCCCGTTTGCGCTCCGTCCACGGCCTGGCGGCGGCCCAGGTCGCCGATACCCAGGACTTCACCCCGGCGGAACTGAAGACGCTCGAAGCTGTCCTGGAGCCAATGAGTTCTAGCACGCTCAAATTCCTCAAGGGCACCCGCTTCGCCCGCCAGAAGGTCCGCTTGCAGATCAAGGGCAAGAGCGTGGCGCCGGTGCCCAAGCGGACCGGCGAGACGTTTACCAACGGGGCCGAGCGGACCGTCGTGATCTTCGACTCGGCGACTATGAATAGTGAGGCGTTGTTCACCGGCGGCCAGGGCGGCGTCGAGCCTGAAGAGACACTCACCTATGGCCACGAGTTGGGGCATGTCACGGGCGAGCAGGCCGACATCCAGAAGGCGTTCAACCAGTTCGTCAAGCGCAAGGGCATCAAGCCCGTGACGTGGTACGCCGTGTCTGACCCGAACAAGGAGTTCTTTCCCGAAGCCTTCGCGCTCTATCACAGCGACCCCGCCTGGATGCGGACCCATCTGCCCGACCTGTTTGCCTGGTTCGACACGCTGAGCAAGACCGGCAAGCCCCCCGCGCCTTAGGCGAGCGATATTGCTACCATGGCCACCAAGACCACCGACACGCCGAGCCAGGCGACCACATCCCCTACCCAGACGCCCCAGCGGGAGACAGCCGAGCAGCAGCCCGGCCAGGCGCATGTCTCCCCTGTCCAACGGGCGGCCGCCGGCGCGCTGCCCCCGCCCAACGGCGTCCCCTCGGCAACGCGCGCCGCTGACCTAATGACTCGGTCGGTGGAGGCGCCAAGCGCCATTCAACGCGCCCACCTGATGCGCGCCATGCAAGGAACCGTTGGCAACGCGCGGGTCGAGCGCATGCTGGGGCCGGACTCCGGGGCCGCCGCGGCCGATCGTCAAGCCGCGCCTCAGACGGCCCCGCTCAGCGTCAGCCCTCCCGATACACCGGCTGAGAAGGAGGCCGAGGCGGTAGCGCAGCGGGTGGCGATTGGCCAGCCCGCGCCACGGGAGGCTAGCCCCGCCGGGGCGACGACGTCATCCTCCGCCTCAGCCGCATCCGAGCCGCCCCACCCACGTCCTGACCAGGCGTCCGCCCAGCGCAAAGCTCACAGTCCCGATGGCGACCCCGTTCCTGTCGAGGACCGCCAGGCCGCCGCCGAGGCGATGGCGAACAAGGGCGCCGGCTCGCCCGTCAGCCAGAGCCTACGGCAAGAGATGGAGCCTAAGTTGGGCGCGGATCTCAGCCAGGCGCGCGTCCACACCGATGGCCCGGCCCAGACCGCCGCGCATGCCCTCCAGGCCCGCGCCTTCACCCAGGGCAGCGACGTCTATCTCGGTCACGGCCAGTCTGAACACGACAAGTCACTCATGGCCCACGAGTTGACGCACGTTGTGCAGAATCAGTCGGGCGTCCAGCGCGCTGTCCGAGCAGAGCCGACGGTTGAACCGCCGGTGCAGCGGGCGGCCAAGACAGGCGCGAAGGGAGCCGCTGCCAAGGCAGACCAGGCGGCTGACGCAGTCGCGCCAGGCGTTGTCAACTTGCAACAGCCGGCTCTCCTGCTGCCCCCTGAGACGGCCGATTTTGTCGCCTCACATCAGGACGCGGTGGTCCAGGCTCAGTTTGGGAAACTCGCCGCCGGACCGCTACGCCTGGCGAAGGCGCGCGGTGGCTACACCGCCAGGCGTCAGACGCTCCCCCTCAGCCACCCCCTCTTCGCGGCCGGTGGCTCGGCCGCGGCGACCCTGGCGCCGCAGCTTCAGGTCGAAGTCGGCCCACACGGGGAGATTCGGGGCAAGGTCGTCGTGGCCGGTGGCGAGCTAGCCAAGAAGCTGCAGCAAGCGCCTGAGACAATTGGCCTGCCCGGCTTCCAGCTTCGCTCTACGCCCAGCCTCACCAATGCCATCGAGAACGGCCAGCTCCACCTGGGCTTGAAGGGCGTCCCCATTCGACTTGGCGCTGCCTTTGACGGCTCGCTCGATCTAGACGCCATCAACGAGCGCGTCACGAGCTTTAACGCCCAGGCGATGGTCAGCGTGGGCGGCTTGCAGAGTGGCGAGCTCAAGTTGGAGCGCGACGAAGCTGGCGTCATCAGTGGCAAGGTGAGTCTCCAAGTTCAGGTCTCGAAGAATGTGAGTGGGGCGGTGGATGTTGTTTGGGATGGCCGCGCGGTGACAGGCCAGGGGAAGGTTGGCTACCAGGGCGAGAAGCTGTCGGGCAACGTGACCGTCAACCTGATGGAAAAGGCCGAGGCCGAGCGGCTCAAGCGCGAGAAGCAGGCGCCCAGCAAGGAAGGCAAGGTGGCCCAGGCCCCCGTCAAGCCCGCCGTGGCGAAGGAGAAGGGCAAGAAGGTAGACTACGCCGTATTCGGCGAGGGCGACCTTACGTTTGCTTTCACCGACTGGCTGACGGGCACGGCGCATGTCATCCTCGACCACGAGGGCCATGCTACGATCATTGGTCAGATTACCCCGCAAAAAGAGTTCACCCTCTTCGAGCAGAAGGACTACGTCAAGCCGCTGCCCAAGCTGGAAGCCCGCGCCGCGTATGGTATCCCCGTCGTCGGCAACATTTTCATCTTCGCCAACGTCGGCCTGGACCTGTTCGCCAAGCTCGGCCCCGGCAAGTTCTACAATATCGTTGTCGACGGCACGTACTCCACGGACCCCGGCATCAGCAAGGACTTCAGCATTCGCGGCAGCTTCAACCTCTCGGCAGCCGCCGGGCTGCGGCTGCGCGGTGAGGCCGGCGCGGGACTGGAGATTCTGGACCACGACATCAAGGCCGGCGCGGGGGTCAACGGCATCGCCGGTATCCGAGGCTACGCCGAGGCGACGCCCATCGTCGGCTACCGCGAGAAGTCGCAAGGGCCGGAGGATAAGAAGGGTGAGTTCTTCATCCGAGGCGAACTCGAAATCGCGGCCCAACCCTTCCTGGGCCTGAGTGGCGACCTGTTTGTCGAACTCGACGCCCCGTGGTGGTCTCCGCTGTCAGATGACAAGTGGACGTGGCCGCTGGGCAGCAAAGAGTGGCCGATTGGCGGCAGCCTGGGCATGAAGGCGTCGGTGGACTACGTCTTCGGCTCCAACCAGTGGCCCACCGTCGAGTTCCAGCCAGTGGACTTCTCCGCCGATAAGTTCTTCACCGACCTGTACCACGACAAGGCCCAGCCCAAGTCGGGCGAGGCCCCCGACCAGAAGGGCAAGTGGAGCGAGCAGAATAGCCCCGCCGCGCCCCCGCCCGCTGCGCCTGAGAAGTCCGGCGGCGGCGCCACGCCGGGCAAGGCCGCCGAGCCGCCGGCCGCGCAGCCAAAGGTCAAGCCGGGTGGTGCGAAGCAGGGCGGCAAGGGCGTCGACCCGAACGCCAAGACGGCCGAGGGCAAGAGCGTTAAGCAACTCCAGGACGAAGCTACCAAGAAGGGCAAGGGGGACAAGAAGGCCGCCGACAAGACTGCCCCTAAGGGCGCCGATAAGCCTGAAAGTTCAGCAAATGCGCAAGAGCCTACAACGCACGCGGATGAGCCAATCTCGATGCCACTATCGATGGCGGGGCAGCAGCACAAGCTCATCTTGACTGCGGGCTCTAGCCCAAGAGTTGAAATAGAGTCCAAGAGAGACTTGTTGTCTAACAAGGTCGGGAGGGCGATTGCCAGACTCATGGCAATGACTCCTCGGCCGACAGCGGAGATCGAACAGCTAAGGTCGATAGGGCAACAGGCGAAGGAACTACAGCGGAAAGCCAACGAGGCGAAGATCAACCCCAAGAAGAGGCTCAATGAGACTCCTGGCTCTACCGCTCTCTATAATGATCTCAAAGCGAATATCGAGTACTATGGTAATCACTTCCACAAGAACGATATCGAGCAGTATCTGGGAGAAGCAACCACGCAGAGCTTAAGAGATAGAATCAAAGAACTATTGGAGAAGGCTTATCATATACCGCCGGCCGAGTATAGCAACGCCAAGCACTGGAGAGGAAATTCAGAAGATCAACGTCGCCAGAACAGCGAGGAAAACAGGCCAGGCCAATTTCTATACGCCTTTACTGCTCAAAAAGTGAAGGAACTGGAGCGAGATGCCTTTCTTACAGGTGATATTGAAGATAGGGGGAATGGCACATACTGGGCATACAAGAAGTTTAGCAAGCAGATTGGCTATGCTAACGGAGGTAACGCGTATTTACTGCGAGCCGAGATGACGAATGTAGGAAGTGGTAGACCTTCGGTTCACTCACACCCACACGACTAGACAAGTGAGGTTCACCATGCCAACACAACTTGTACCCCTCAGAATACCGAATGGTTGGGCCGTAATCATCAACCACTTTGGAGATGAAGCGCCGATCATTGAGAATGGAATCATCGTCAATGACCTCTACTACAGTGAAGATCTCTTATGGATGCAGAGTGTCAGTCCAACGGATGGTACTTGGTGCCTCGATCCAAATGGACATACACTTGATCTAGGCTGGTATCCAGCATCAAGCCCTGCCGGTAGTTACTACTTGCGGTTAACTCGGACCACTGAGGAGGAGAGTATTATTGAACTCCGCTCCCCAGATCGACTGCACATTCAGGTGACTGTGGAACGATGTCTTGAACTGGTGACTCAGGGCGTTGATGATGATGCTCTTCCTGCGTTGCTTACTCTAGAATAGGTGCTAGCTGTATCCCTAAAGATCATGTCTAGCAACTACGTCATCTTGGCGAAGGCTCGGATGGTGTGAATGCGGCGCTTGCCCATGTTGTGGTAACCCTGGTGTAAACGAACTCTGCGAGCGAGAGGGGCGGTTGGGCGACCTGAAGGAGATAGCTGAGAAGATACAACAGCGGCCGCGCTCACCGAGCGCCTCAAACCGCCGATGGGGGCCGAACTCAACGCGGCGCCCCGTCACCCCGCTGTCGCAGGCTATGACCAACCCTTTGCCTTGAGCGTTGGCGTCATCGCGGGGGGACTGGCCAACCGGGGAACCAGCACGCGCCCGATGCTGGGGACGGCGGCTCAGTGGGTCACAGACCGGCCAGCGCCAGGGCTTCCGCAAGGGTTCCCTGGCCGTCGA
>CAZLBQ010000398.1:0-6166 GCA_964557745.1 uncultured Anaerolineales bacterium | reverse complement strand
GGAGGACACCCCGGATGCTCGCCGCCCTCAGCCTCATCCTGGCCGTTGCCCTGGCAGCCTGTGAAAATGCTCCGCCCACCGTCCCGACGACGCCCACCGAGGGTCCGCCGACCGCGACGACCAGCGTCCGCCCGGAGGCGCGGGCGACGTACCGGCTCTATATGCCCCACGTTGACGTATTGAGCCAACCCGCCGTCGGGCGCGCTACGGCGGTCGCGCTGGCCCCGAACGCGACGCCGACGGCGACGCCCACGCCGGCCGGGCCGACGAATACGCCGCGCCCGACGCGAACGCGGGGACCGACGGACACGCCGGGCCCGACGAACACGCCCGGGCCGACGCGAACACCACGCCCCACGCCGACGCCCAAGTGGCCGGGGGCGCTGGCCGAGCCGGGGGCAAGTAAGCTGGGGCTGCACGTCCAGCGCAACAACTCGCCCGACATCATGGAGTTTGTGCGCGTCGCCAAGCCGCGCGTCGTCAAGGGCGTCGACGACCTACACTGGCTGACCGAGGTCAAGCAGGCCTCACCCCAGACGGTGACGATTGGGCGCGTGTCGGGCGCGCCGCAGAAGATCGCGGTCGACCCGGTCCAGGCCGCGCGGGCGTTTGTCGCCGACCAGATGGACGAATACGAGTTCAACCGCAACGGTGTCGACTACTGGGAGGGCTGGAACGAGCCGGCGCCCAAGACGCCGGGCGACATGCAGTGGTACGCAGCGTTCGAGGCCGAGCGCGTGCGGCTGCTGGCCGAGCGCGGCTTCCGGGCAGCGGTAGGCACGTTCCCAACGGGCGTGCCGGAGTGGGACATCTTCGCCTTCTTCCTGCCGGCCATTCAGGCCGCCAAGCAGAATGGCGGCGTGCTGGCGCTCCACGAGTACTCCGCGCCGACGATGCAGTACGGGGTCGGCGCAGGACTGCCCGGCCGGCCGGCCTACCCTAACCGGGGCGTGCTGACGCTGCGCTACCGCTACTGGTACGAGGACTATCTCAAGCCGCGCGGGCTGGCGATCCCACTGGTCCTCACCGAGGCCGGGGTGGATGGCGGCATACGGCCGCGCCCCGGTCCGCAGGACGCCTTTGGCTGGCGCGACTTCAGCACGTACTGGTCGCAGACCGGCCTGGGCAACGACGACAAGCAAGTGTACCTCAGCCAGTTGGAGTGGTTCGACCAGGAGACGCGGCAGGACTCGTATGTGCTGGGTTTTACGGTGTTCACGGCGGGCGCGTATGGCAAGGACTGGCAGAGTTTCGACGTGACGGACATCCTGGGGATGCTGGCGGCGTACGTCGTCACCCAGAAATGACAGTGGGAGGAGGCGGCATGGCAGGGCCACGCTACTGGATCATCACGACATCGCCGGAGAATATGGGGCGGACGGCGGCGGGCGGCTGGCGCGTACAGGGGTTCAAGAGCCGCCAGCGCAAGAATGTGATGGACAAGATGGGACCAGGCGACAGATTGGCCTACTACCTAACCGGAGTGAAGGCCATCGGGGCGCTCGCGACGGTGACGTCGCGTGGCTTCGAGGACCACACGCGGGTCTGGGTCAGCGAGGGTAAGCCCGCCGAGGACTACGCGTGGCGGGTCGAGATCCAGCCCGACGTGACGCTGGCCGAGGCGGAGTGGCTGCCCCTGGAGCCGCTGGCGCGCTCGCTGGCTCACGTCCAGAAGTGGCCCGCCGAGAACTGGACGCTGGCCTTCCAGGGCAACTTGCGCGAGGTCAGCGCCGAGGATTTCGCGCTCATCGAACGGGCGGTCCGCCAGGCGGCCCAGGCGCCCGCTTGAGGTTCACCCCCAGCCTCTCCCCAGCCTACGGGAGAGGGGTGAAGGCAAGGAGGTACGATGGTCACGGCGATTGTTCTCATCAACGTCGAGCACGGGCATTTCGACCGCATCGCCGAGCGGTTGGTCACGCTGAAGGGAATTACGGAGGTGTACTCGGTGGCCGGGCAGTTCGACCTGGTGGCCGTGCTGCGCACGCCGACGAACGAGGGCATCGCGGACCTGGTGACGCGCCAGATTCTCGACATCGAGGGCATCACTCATACCCAGACGCTCATGGCGTTCAAGGTCTACTCTAGCTTCGACCTCGAGCGCATGTTCGCCATTGGGGACGCGGACTGAGCGCCGACGGCCGACGGCTGACCGCCGACGGCTGAGAGAGACTCAGACAGCGGTCAGCGGTCGGTGGTCCGCGGTCGCTAGAAGAGCGCCTGGAAGAGCTTGGCGCGATACTCGCGTGTCAACGGGTCGTCGTCGCCGAGCAGATCGAACAAGCTGAGCATCGTCTGGCGCGCGAGGTCGTCGCGCCAGCGGCGGTTGCGGCGCACGATGCCTAGTAGGGTGTCGAGGGCCTGCCCGTAGTCGCCCCGCATCGCCAGAGCCGCCGCCAGGCCGTACTGGGCCTCCCAGTCGTTGGGGTCGGCGTCGATACGCGCCCGCGCTCCGACCTCCCCGCCGACGGCCTGCGCCTCACTCGCCAGTTGGGCCTCGGCCAGCAGGCCGCGCGCCTGGGCGCCCACGTCGACGTGGTCGGCAATGCCTTGGAGCGTGGCGATGCCCTGGGCGGTCTGGCCCAGCTTGAGCTGCGCCCGCCCCAGCCCCAGCGTCGCCTGCGGGTCGTCGGGCGTGTCGGCCAGGGCCTGACGATAGGCGGCCGCCGCCCCCGCCCAATCGCCCCGCTTTTCCAGGGCCAGAGCGCGGTCGACGGCCTGCTCGGCCTCACTCGGCGCGAGCATACTCAGGAAGCGCCGCACGGCAGACTCGGGCTGCGCGCCGACGAACTGGGAGACGACGCGGCCGTTCTTGAAGGCCTTGACGGCGGGGATGCCCTGGATGCCATACTGGGCCGACAGCGCGGGGGCGTGGTCGACGTTGAGCTTGGCCAGGACGAAAGCGCCGCGCGCCTCGGCGGCCAGGCGCTCCAGAATCGGCCCCAGGACGCGGCACGGGCCACACCAGGGGGCCCAGAAGTCCACCACGACCGGCGTCTGATAGGAACGCTGGATGACCTGGGTCTCAAAATCGGCTTCAGTGACATCGATGACGGCCTCTTTGACGGCCATGCGCGTCCTCCTGTGACAAGGGTATCTTAATTCTAGCGCGTGCAACGTGAAACGTGAAACGTGAGGCGTGAAACGTGGCCCGTGTTACGTGGCGCCTGGCACGGATGGGCGCCACTCATTGGATGCGCTGTCGGAGGTCATGGTTTCATCAGTCACAGCTTGCGTGTCACGGGAGCCGCCAAACTGAACACGTTTCACGTTTGACATCGCGCCGTGTCCCGTTATACTCACCCTATGCCCTCTTTTGTTACCTCTGGCCCCCTGCTGCTGACGCTGATTGGGATGATCCTGGGCTTGCTCGGTACGTTCCTGCCGATCCTGCCGGGCCTGCCTATCATCGTCCTGTGCGCCGCGCTGTACTACACGTTCGTGACGGGCTGGTCCGCCGCGCCCATCGCCATAGTGGTCGTGATGAGCTTGCTGGCGCTGGCGGCTATGTCCACCCACTACTGGCTCGGCCCGGCGCGCACGGTCCAGAGCGGGGCGTCGCGGTCAACCTCGATTCTGGCGGCCCTTGCGGGTATCATTGGCCTGTTCGTCCTGCCCCTGGTGGGGGCGATTCTGCTGCCGCTGGCCGTGGTGCTGGTCATCGAGTACCTGCGCGTCCGCGACGTCGCGCACGCCTGGCGCGCAACGTGGGCGTACTTCGTCGGCTGGCTGATGTCGACGGGGCTTCAGGTGCTGGCCGGCCTGCTGATGATCGCCCTATTCTGGGTCGAAGCTGCTTATTGACGATTGCCCAGACCACCACGGCGCGCCATTGACAGTTGACAATTGACCATTGACGATTATCTGCTGACCGCTGACCACTGACACCTGAGCGCTAGCCACTGACCACGAGGATGACGGCCACGACACCCCTTTCCCCTAGCCTCGACCCCACCGCCTGGCGCCCGGCGATTGACGCGCACCTGGCGGCGGGGCACACGCGGCTGGGCGGGCGCATCGTGCCCGTCGGGCCGCTACGGCTGTTCGCCAACCCCGACTACGAGTGGACGTTCTTCAACACCGCGCGGCAGGCACGGGCGATGGGCGACGACGAGGTTCCAGCGCTGCTGCCCCGCGTCATGGACTTCTATACCGAGTTGGGGCTGCGCCCGGCCTGGGATGTCAGCGCGGCCCTGTCGCCCCAGGGCCTCGTCTCGCAGTTGACGGCGGCGCGCTTCGTCATGGACCGCTACGAGACGCTGATGGCGTGGGCGCCAGGGGCGGCTCCTACGCCGGTGCGGGGGAACCGGGCGATCCACCCCTACGAGGTGACGGCCGCCAACCTCGACGTGTTCGTGCGGGCATGGCAGCCGGGGTTCGCCATTGGCGCGGAGACGAACCTGGCCCAGGTGCGGCGGCTGTTCCTGCGCGACCTGGCGAGCGGCTGGCAGTTCTGGTGCGCCGACCGCGACGGGTTCCCCATCGGCACCCTGGCCGCGCTGAGTCTGGACGGCGTGACGCAACTGGCTAATATTTCCACCGTACCGGCAGCGCGCCGCCAGGGGGTGGCGTCGGCGCTGATGCGCCACGCCCTCGACCGCGCCGCTGCGGCGGGCGACCGGCTGGTCTACCTGCACGCCGCGACGGGCAGCGCCGCCGAGCGCCTATATCGTAGGCTGGGCTTCCAATCGCTCGATCATTGGATGACGTATGTCCACGACCCGTTTCCCCTGGGGTAGACCATGACCGCCTTGCGTGTCCTGTCCCGCGCCGACCTGCAGGCGACGCTTGATATGCCAACGGCCATCGCGGCGGTGCGGCAGGCGTTTGTCGAACTCAGCACGGGCCGCGCGACCGTTCCCGTGCGGACGGCCGTCGCGGCGCCGCCGGGCGCGACGGCGCTGGTCATGCCCGCCTACGTCCCCGCCAACCAGGCGCTCGGCCTCAAGGTCGTCACCGTCTACCCCGACAACCGGGCACGGGGCCTGCCGCTGATCCACGCCCTGGTCCTCGTCCTGGACGCCGCGACGGGCGCACCGCTGGCCGCGCTGGAAGGCGGCTGGCTGACGGCGCTGCGCACCGGGGCGGCGTCGGGCGTAGCGACGGACCTCCTGGCGCGGCGCGACGCGGCGACGCTGGCAGTGTTCGGGGCGGGCGGGCAGGCCGAGGCGCAGATTCAGGCCGTGTGCGCTGTGCGTGACATCCGGCGCGTGGTGATCTGCAGCCGGACGCAAGCGCGGGCCGAGGCGCTGGCCGCCCAGGTGGCGGGCCAGGGGCGCACGCCGCGCGACGTCCAGGTGGTCGACGACGCGGCCCGGGCGGCCGAGGCGGATATCATCTGCACGGCCACCACGTCGGCGACGCCGGTGTTTCCGGGCGCCGTCGTGCGGCCGGGGACGCACATCAATGCGGTCGGCGCGTACACGACGACGGCGCGCGAGGTGGACAGCGACGTGGTGCGGCGGGCGCGGCTGGTCATCGACGAGCGGGCGGGCGCGCTGGCCGAGGCAGGCGACCTGGTCATCCCGTGGCAGGCGGGGGAAGGGCCGGGGCCGGAAGGGTGGACGGAGATCGGCGCCCTCGCCGCCGGGCTGGCGGCGGGGCGGCAGGACGCGGCTGAGATCACATTGTTCAAATCGGTGGGGAACGCAGTCCAGGACGTCGCAGTGGCGAGTCTGGCCGTCGCCCGCGCCGCTGAACTGGGGCTGGGAACGGTGGTAACGTTATGAAGAAGGGGACGCTGTTTGGCTCGCTCTCGGCGAGCGAACTGGAGCACCTGACCCAAGGACTGGCGGAGCGTCGGCTGCCTGCCGACGCCATCCTGATCCGTGAGGGCGAGCCGGGCGACCGGGCCTACCTCATCGTCGACGGCGAGCTTGAGATTATCAAGTCGCTGGGCGAGCAGGGTGAGCGGCTGATGGCCGTGCTGGGCGCGGGCGAGTTTATCGGCGAGATGAGCCTCCTCAACCCGGACCAGCCGCGCACGGCGAGCGCGCGGACGCGAGGACCGGCGCGGCTGCTGGAGATGACCCCCGCCGATTTCGACCGCCTGCTGCGGCGCAACCCGGTGCTGATGTACGAGGTCGCCCGCGAGTTGAGCCGCCGCCTGCGCGACTCGTCGCGCACCTGGCCCAACTCCAGGCGGGCCGGGCCATCGACGTCCCCGACT
>CAZLBQ010000397.1:0-6169 GCA_964557745.1 uncultured Anaerolineales bacterium | reverse complement strand
GGGCATGCAACTGTTGCACCGCTTCAAACCGTGCGAGACGCGCCGAGCGACGCGCTTCGCTCTGGGGATTGGACCGTCGTGTCGGTACACTAACGCTGTCGGCGCCTGAGGGGCCTTGATGGATTACTGCAACATCGGGTGGGTGCCCCAGCACAGGGATCGGTACGCGGGCCGCTTCACGCAAGGCCTTCTGATGGCGTTCCAAGAGCCGTTGGAGCAGAGCAACGACGTTCTGAAGCAAGTGGAAGCGGTCAGCAACCTGGACGGCGCTGGGAGCGCCACGACTTGCCCCATCCGCGTAGTCGGTCGCTCGATCTCGACTGATGACCTCTATCCCAGGATGCTCTGTGAGCCAGTGCTCCAAGGCAGCCGCGGAGCGATCAGGCAATAGATCGATCGGACGATGCTTCTCCAGATCGACCAAGATGGTGGCGTAGGTCTGGCCTTTACGGATCGCATAATCGTCCACGCCCAAAACGCGTGGTGTGGTCACGGTGAGCACTATCTGGCGGATCCGACGCAGAAGAGTAGCACCACTTGTGGACAAAGCGAGGGCAGCCAGTACGCGGGTTCCGCATTCACCGCCTGCCTCCAGCGCCACGCGCTCCTGCACACGAGCAAGGCGATCAGTGCAACGGGCTTTGGGGCGGACCTGACCGACGAGACGTTCACAGAAGATACGACGGGAGCAGGCGGGATTGGCGCAGAAGAAACGTCGGACATGTAACACCAGTCGAACAGGGTAGCTGCCGAACGGCAGATCCGCCACGCATCGCTGGTAGCGGCTGTGAATATGGCGGGACGACCGGCCACAGCAGGGGCATCTGG
Organism: uncultured Anaerolineales bacterium; assembly: GCA_964557745.1. Taxonomy (GTDB): domain Bacteria; phylum Chloroflexota; class Anaerolineae; order Epilineales; family JAHCIE01; genus JAHCIE01. Next base: position 5,341 of record CAZLBQ010000397.1, on the reverse strand, counting down.
CACTGGGGCTTGTTGTGGTCAAGGACAAGCAGATTCCGACATCGGTCGCGTGGATCCCATCGAGGCGTAAGTCGGGCAGATGGGACAACAACAGTTCGTCGAGCATCGACAGTATCCTCCCGACGAGAGAATACTGCTGAGCTTGTTCAGACGCCAACCCTGCTGAAAGCCGATTCATCAGAAGTGTGGATGAGCCATTTTATCATTGCCGTTGACAGTATCCTTTTGAGACTCACGCCGTCTTAATAGGAGAACACGGTTTGGGATAAACATTACACCCCCTCGCCTGTTCCCCCATTCAGGGCTGTCGCGCTCACAGCTCGTAAACTCATTGCAACCCTATTCGTTTTAGGAGCCAAGGATGTCTCGCCGCGCCCCCCGTGTCGCGCAGGCCCTGGTCGGCCTCGTGGCCTTATGGATCGTTCTCGTCTTCTCCAGCGCCCTGGCCGCCGCGCAAACCGGGGCGACCCCACAGACGGCTGCACCCCTCCCACCGCTCACGGCTACCGCCTCGGCGCTGCCGGCCCCGCTCACCAGTCCGACGACCACTACTCTCCCTGCGTACCCCATCGCGACCGCGACTCTCACGGCGCCGACTCTGATTCCGACGGCGACCCACACGCCGCTGCCCACGGCGACGCTCCCCGCGCCCCTCCCGACCGTTCCGCTGCCTCCCCCGCCCACCCTCATCCCGACCTTGCCTGTCACGCCGACGCCCGATTCGACCGGGCCGCGCCCGCTGCCGACATACTCACCCGGCCAGATGGCGGGCTTCCCGCGCCTGACGCCGGCCCAGGGCCGCCATAGGCCGGGCCAGGGCGGCGGTGTCGCGTCGGGGCCGGTCGACCTGACCTTGCCGCCCAACGCCTTGGGCCGCCCGCTGCGGTTGGGGTTGAAGACCGATGAGACGTACTCTCTGCTGCGCGATGGCCTGGCGCCTCAACTGTTCTTTACCATCGACATCACCGATGAAGTCCAGTCGATGGCTGTCCACCACCTGGACCAGCCGGCCATCCTCAAGATCAATCTGGCCCCATGGCCGGGCGCGCTACCGACGACACCCAACGTCGAGGTCTACCACTTCGACGCGGCGAGCCAGCGCTGGCAAGCTCTGCCCAGCCAACGCCAGGGCGCGCAGCTGCTGGTGGAGGTCAGCGACTTCTCTGGCTTTGCCCTGACCATCGACTACGGGCGCGCCTGGCAGCCCACCAACCGCCTGGACGCGAGCGAGACCGACCTGTTCACGGGGGCGGCCAGCTTCGCCATCCCCCTCGCCGTCCCCCAGGGCGTCAACGGGCTGCTGCCCAACCTGACGCTGACCTATGCCAGCCGCGCGTCGGACATGATCAACGAGGCGCTGCTACCCGCCAACAGCCCCCCCTTCGACAACGACTCGACGGCCACCCAGGCCGACTGGGTGGGGCTGGGCTGGAGCCTGGGGCTGGGTCGCATCCAGGTCACCGATGAGCCGGAGAATGGCGTCAACGATCTGCGAGTGTACTACCTGGAACTCAACGGCGTGCGCGAGAAGCTCGTCTGCGTGCCCGAGAACGACTGCGACAACACCGGCGCCGAGACCCAGAACGGGTTGACGTACAAGACGGAGCGCGACAGCTTCCTGCGCATCGTGCGCCATACCTTCTCGTCGCTCAACGACAAGGGCGTGTGGTTCGAGGTGTGGGACAAGGCCGGAACGTACTACCGCTTTGGCTACACCGGCAATGCGGAGCACCTGCGCGGGCCGGGTCACGGCGGCAATGCCTGGGGGTTGTCCCTCGACCGCGTCGAGGACAGCCACGGCAACTTCATGACCATTGACTATTTCGAGGACAACGCGCGCCGCGACGGCGACAGTGTTGACTACACCCGCGCCGCCTACCCGGCTCGTATTCGCTACACCTTCAATAGTCAGCCGGGCGGCTTTGGCGGCGGGACGACCTTAGGCGTGGACTATCACCGCGAGGTCCAGTTCAACCACGACCTATGGGTGGGGGGCAACCCCCAGCAGTGGGGCGCCCCCAATCGGGGCGACTGGCTGACGGAAAACGAGTGCGGCCGCCACTCGAACACCGAGACCGACAAGTACTATTACGTTCAGCGCTACCGCCTGGACGACGTGCGCAGCCTGGTCAAGCCCAACGTGGGCGCGACGACGCAGGATTTCCGCCAGTACGTGTTCAGCTACGACGAGGTCAGGCCCGCCACCTGGGACCACTACAGCATGCAGTGTCAGGGGACCGAGAAGTTCCTGACGCCTGAAGCGAAACAACGCTTACTGAGTGTCGAGGAGAAGGCCGGCCCGGGCTTCACCACCCGTCTCTACGCGGGAACCCCCTCGTACGAGTTCAGCTACGAGAACCAGCGCCTGCACCTGACGCAAGTGCGGAGCGCGTTGGGCGGCACGGCAACGTTCGAGTACCGTGTTGACGCCTTCGCGCCCAACGGCGACAGCCGCACCTACTATCGTGTCAAGCGCCGCGTCCTGAGCGGCGGTATGGGCGATCCTGACATCGCCACCACCTACGACTACGGCACGCTGCGCTTCGACGACAGGAGCGGCGCCTGGAGCTTGATGGGCCACGACTGGACCCAGGTCTACGAAGGCGATTTGGACGGGGGCGGCGCTCTGAACAAGGCCCTGCCGTCGGTCAGGCATCTGTTCTTCACGGACCACGCCATCACCGACCCCCTGTGGACGGCGCGCGGCGTCAGCAACCCCATCGGCACGCTCGATAGGGACGTGCGCTGGGTGCGCGGCCGCGAGTACGGGACGGAGACGGTCGCCGGCAAGGAGGACAGCCGCGACACTGACAGCGCGGGCGCCGAGGTCAAGCGGCGCGTCATCACCCAGTACGAAGGGCAGACGACCTCGGTGGGCGGCGCCGTGCGCCACGTCCGTGTCAAGCGCACCGTTACCGAGCGTGACCCCGACCTGGACGCCAGCCTGTGGGGCGCCAACCGCCCCTTCGACATCCAGGCCTCGTACTACGACGGCTACGGCAACGTGTGGGGCGAGTACCAGTGTCCCGACCAGGACCACCCCGTCACCGCCCTCTGCGGTCTCGACAGCAACGGCGTCGAGGCGGGGACGAGCTACGCCCGCAAGACGCAACGCTGGTTCGAGGCGCTGGATACCGTCAACCCGCAGGGCGTCCACAGCGGCGCCTACATCGTGGACCGCGTGATTGTCGAGGGCGTGGGTGGGCCGACGGGCGGCGCGTGGTGGCCGCAGGTGACGTACTACAGCTACGACGGCCGCTCGGCTATCCCGTGGGCCAGCGGCAATGTGCGCTACGGCGTGGCCGGGCCGACGGGCAAGGGCGAGCTGACCTGGACGCGCCGCGTGGACTGCTGGCAGTGCGCCAGCGAGACGACGGCCGATACCCAGGACGGCTATGACGTCTTTGGTAACGTGGTCACGACGACGACGTGGGACCAGTTCTCGGTCAACGGCGTGACCCAGGGCGCGGGCCGCACCGTCACCGCGACGTACGACCCGACGCGCTTGTTCCTGACGCGCGTCACCCAGCCGGGCGGCGTGGTCTACCAGGAGGCGGGCTACGACGACGCGGCCTACCGCACCGAGCAGCCGGTCTGGGTGGGCGACGCCAACGGCGTGGGCAGCCGCACCACGCTGAGCTACGACGCCTTTGGCCGCCTGCTGACGGTCACCAAGCCGGGCGACGCGGCCGCCACCGAGACCTACAGCTACGACTTCAGCGCGGTCCGCGCGCCGCGGCTGCTGATCCGCCGCGCGCAGCGGCTGGACGCCACGCGCACGCTGACCACGCGCACGTTCTACGACGGGCTGGGGCGGCCCATCCTGAGCAAGGCCCCCGACCCCAACGACACCGGGACGGGCCAGGCGCAGGCCGTCTCGACCTACTACGACAACCGGGGGCGTAAGAGCGTCGAGACGGTCCCCTACTGGCCGGGCAGTCTGGGCTTCACCGGGGCCAACGACGACAGCTACCACCGCCCCAGTCTGACGGGGGCCGACCCCCGGCGCACGACGTACCGCTATGACCTGTTTGGCGAGTTGCAGAGCTCGATGGGGCCGGACGGAACCACGTCGCTGGTCACGGCGCTGCGCGGCCAGCGCCAGACGTACACCGCCGACAGCGGCGCCGTCCTCGACATCAGCCCACTGAACCCGAGCTTCGAGACGCAGACGGGCAACGCCGCGTGCGCCAACCTGTGGACGATCACGGCTGGTGGGACGGGCTGCGGAGCGCGCGTCGAGACCGGGGTGGACGGGCGGTTCGCGCTGCGCCTGAGCGCGGGCGGGTCGGCCCAGCGCGCCGAGGCGACCACCACCTTCGGCCAGACGGTCTTCTCGGCCAGCCAGAAGCTGACGCTGGCGTGGCTGGCGCGGCGGACGGCGGGTAGCGGTGGGGTGCGGCCCAGCGTCAGAGTCAACGGGGTGGAAGCGCTGGGTGGCGCGACCGAGCCGTACTATGCCCTGGACGGTGACGCCAAACACCCGTGGACGCTGTTCCAGCGCACGTTCAGCGTGCCAAGCGGCATCGGGTCGGGGAACCAGCTGACGCTGGCCTTCGAGGGCGAGGCGGGGACGACCGTCGAGATCGACGGCGTGCAACTGGTGTGGGACGACGTGCGCGCGCGGGCGGAGACGACGGACGGGCTGGGGCGGCTGACGCGGGTCGAGGAGCGCAAGGACACGCCGCTGACGGCGCGCGTCGCCACGCTCTACGGCTACGACCTGCTGGACCGCGTCACGTCGGTCACCGACGCGGCAGGCAACCTGGCCGAGACCGACTACCTGGACACCGCCGGCAAGACACGGTTGAACAAGGTCGTCAGCCGCGACCCCGACCGCGGCGAGGCGACGCTGACGCAGAACGCCGTCGGCCAGCCGGTCAAGCAGGTCGACGGGCGGGGGCAGGTGGTCGAGGTCTGCTACGACAGCCTGGACCGTCTGACGGACAAGTACTACAACGGAACAGACCCCAACGTCACCAACTGCGTAAGCCGCCCCGCCACCTACGCGGCGCGCTTCAGCTACGACGACGCGACGGCGGGGGCCAACCGCATTGGGCGGCGCTGGCAGATGGTCATGGGGCCGAACGCCGCCGACGACCGCGTGACGTCCAGCTACGACGCGCGCGGCCGGCTGACGACGGAGACGCGGCGGCTGGCGCAGTGGGACTACACCACGAGCTACCAGTACAACTCGGCCGACGGCGTGACGCAGCAGACCTACCCCGACGGCGAAGTCGTCACCTACACCTACAACTACGCCGGCCAGGTCAAAGGCGCGAGTGGGACGAGCACGTATCTGACCGACCAGACCTACGACATCCAGGGCCGCCCCGCGGTC
>CAZLBQ010000396.1:0-6177 GCA_964557745.1 uncultured Anaerolineales bacterium | reverse complement strand
CCATTTTCACGCTCGGCCAGAGCGGCTTCGTCCAGCTCGTCCCGCCGGCGGGCTTCGCCCTCGACCCGCACTTCAAGGACCTCAACGACTATTACCGCCGCTTCACCCACATCCCGATGCGGCTGTACCTAGGCCTGCCGGGGAAGGCCTCGGCCGCGTACGCCGCGCAACTGACGCCCGTCGCCAGCGGCGGGCCGACGGGCTACGCCCAGGTGACACGCTCCGTGAGCGGTGACTACCAGGTGACGGTGACGGTGTTCGGCCTGGCGCCCGGCTCGGCCCACGCCATGCACTTCCACCGCGGTAGTTGCGCCGTCCAGGGGCCGGTCATCCAGCCGCTGCCCCCCGTCGTCGCCAACGCCGCCGGGACGGCGACCGTTAAGGCTTGGCTGTCGGCAGCCCAGTGGGCGGCCATCGCGGGCGGCCCAACCTACGTCAACATCCACGCCCAGGTGTCCCCGCCCGGCGGTGGCATCACTTGCGGCGACGTACAGTAACAGAAGGCAGAAGGCAGAAAGCAGAAGGCGGAAGGTTGAGGGCAAGCCAGTGCCCTCTATCTTCCGCCTTCTGCCTACCGCCTTCTGCCTACCGCCTACCGCCTTCCTACCGGCCGCTGAGGCCGAAGCGGAAGTCGAGGTAGGCCGGGCCGAACAGGCTGAAATTAGCCCGCGACAGCCGCGCCAAGCTCGGCGACGACGGGCAGGCCGTCAGGCTCGCCGCCTGCTGGGTGACCCAGGCCGGCGTGGGCGGCGCGTCGACCTCGACATCCACCGTCTCCCCGGACAGCAGCGTCACGCCGCTGAGGACCAGGGCGCCGTTGGCGTCGGTGACGCCGCGCCGCGTGCTGCCGTCGGGCAGGTAGGCGGTGACGGGCGTACCGGCCAGCGGCCAGTCGGTGCCGCGGTTGAAGAAGCCGTCGCAGCCCAGGTCGGCGTAGGCGCGGATGACGACCATGCCCTGGCACGCCTGGCCCGGGTTGCGCGGGTCACACTGGAACGCGGCGCCCGGCGGCGCGACAAAGACCGCCGTCGTCCGCCCCGGCACGGTGAACATCCCCGTCGCGGCGTCGTAGCGCGCCGTGCGCACAACCGGGTCCACCGACGTCGCCTGGACGGGGTGGAGTTGAAGGGCCGTCCCCGCCAGGGCCGAGGCGGTGAACGTCTGCGCCTCGTCGTTGGCGTTGACCAGGACGACGATGCGCCCGTAGCGGCTCTCGCTGGGCGACAGGCCCCCGCCGTCAAGGTTCATCACAATCAGCCCAGGCTTCTGGGCCGGGCCGGTGTTGAGGAAGCTGACACGGGCCTGAATGTCGGCGGCGGTGGTCAGGCGGAACAGCCGCGAACTGTTGCGGATGCGCAGCATCTCCTGGAAGACCTCGCCCGCGCCGACAATGTCGGCCCGCGTCGGCTTGAGGGCAGGGTTGGCGAGCAAGGGCCGCATGATGGGCCACGTCGCCTGGTTGTCGGCAGCGGGGGGCAGTCCCACGCCCCAGTTGTTCGAGTTGAGCGTCCAGTCGAGCTTGTTGAACCAGTCGCCGGAGTCGTAGCTGTTGCGGTCCATGGACTTGGAGCGCAGCAGGTCCTGGCCCGCCTGGAAGAAGGGGATGCCCTCCCCCAGCATGACGGCGCTGATGGCGAGGTTCTGCATGCGGGTGCGGTCGGCCAGCGTATCGCTCGGCGCGGCCTTGGCCTGAATCGCGTCGAACAGCGTCTCGTTGTCGTGGGCCTCGACGTAGTTGACCGTCTCCTGGGGGTCCTTAGCGTAGCCCGCCGGTTGGCCGTTATAGTCGATTTGCGACCCCTTGACCGCCGCGCCGGTCGCGTCCACGAGTTGGTAGTCGGCCAGGTTGCCCGCCATACCCAGGCGCGTCAGGTCGGCGTCGTGGAGGAGGCGGGCCTTCTGCTCGGCCTCCGTCCCCTGATTGAAGCCGTTGGGGTCGTACCACAGGCCGGTAGCGAAGCCCTGCTCGCGGATGTCGCTGAACGGGCTGCCGCCTCGCACGGCGTCGCGCAAACGGTCGCTGAACGTGCCGATACCCGTGCCGGCCATGTTCAACTGCGTGGCGTTGACGCCGCGCGCGTTGTTCGCCACCTCGCCAAAGTTCCAGCCCTCACCATAGATGTAAATCTTCGAGCCGTCCACGCCGTCCCGCTCAGGGGTCAGGGCGCGTAGCGCGTCGCGGACCTTGAGCATGTTGGCCTTCATGTGGTGGCCCATCAGGTCGAAGCGGAAGCCATCCACCTTGTACGCCCTGGCCCAGGTGACAAGCGAGTCGACCATGAGCTTCTCCATCATGGCGTGCTCGGTGGCCGTATTCTGGCAGCAGGTGCTCGTCTCGACGTTGCCGACGGCGTTGAGGCGGTGGTAGTAGCCGGGCACGACGCGGTCGAGGACCGACTTGTCGTTCTGGCCGCTGGCGTTGGTGTGGTTGTAGACAACGTCCATGACGACGCGCAGCCCGCTCTGGTTGAGCGATTGGACCATCTCGCGGAACTCGACAATGCGCGTCGGGCCGTCGGGGTTGGTCGAGTAGCTACCCTCGGGCGTGGTGTAGTGGTAGGGGTCGTAGCCCCAGTTGTAGCTGTCCTTCGCCCGGTACTCGTTAACGATGGCCTGCTGGCGGTCCGAGTCGGGCGGCAGAGACGCCAGTTGGGCCGGGTCAGGGTCCTGGCGCAGCGCCGCGTTCTCTTCGATGGTGGCGATGTCGAAGACGGGCAGGAGGTGGACGTGGGTCAGGCCCATGCGCGCCAGCCGGCGTAGGTGCTGCATGCCGTCGGAATTCTGGACGGTGAACGCCTTGTACGTGCCGCGATACGCGGCGGGCACCGACGCATCGTTGGCGCTGAAGTCGCGGAGGTGCAGCTCGTAGATGACAATGTCCTCGAACTGGTCGAGGCGCGGCTTGGGGGTCTGGTCCCAGCCGGCGGGCTTGAGCGCGCGGTCGTCTAGGTTGACGATCTGGCTGCGCGTGCTGTTCATGGCCAGACTGATGGAGTACGGGTCGGTGACGAGGTTGCGCTCGACCTTGCCCGTCGTGCGCACCCAGACCTCGACCTCGTACAGGTAGTACTTGCCGCTCCAGGCGGGCGTCCCCGTCGCGCTCCACACGCCCGTCGTTGCGTCGAGGGTCATGGGGACGACGGTGTCGGCGGTCGTCGTGGACGTGTCGAACAGGTGGAGCTTGACCGACTTGGCGGTGGGCGCCCAGAGCCTGAGCGAGGGCGTCGCGCCCTGGTAGACGACGCCGAGCGCGCCGGTGTAGGTGTAGAGGTCGTCCAGCACGCCGGGAATCTGGAGCGACGTAGCATCCACCAGGTTGCCCGCCGCGTCGGTGGCCGAGACGGCGAGCTGGCCCTTGAGGATGTCGGGCACGCGGGCAAGGTCGGCGGCGCTGAGCTTGAGCGCGGCGTAGCCTGCCAGGTTGGGGAACTTGTCGAGGATGGCCTGGCTCAGGCCGGCCGGATCGAGGGTCAGGGTGAGGGTCTGGCCGCCCTGGACGCCGCTGGGGTCGAGGGTCAGACCGCCGTTGGGGTCGTAGTGGAGGCGGTAGGTATTGCCCGTCGGGCTGGCGAGCCGCCAGGCGATGGTGTCGCGGCTAACCCAGTGGGCCTGCGCCTGGCCGATGTTGCCCTTGGGCGCACCCTGGACGTTGACCGTCAGGACGTGGCTGGTCGGGTTGTAGGAGAAGAAGACTTCCTTATTGTCGGTGGGGACGCTGAACGCGATGTTCGCTCCACCCGGCGCGCCGTTCTCGCCGTAGTTCTCGTTCCAACTCTCGTTGATGGCAACCTTCGCCTCATAGTTCCCGGCGGGCAGGGCCGTCGTGGTGAAGGTATACGTGCCGTCGCCGTCGGGGTCTTGCAGCCACGAGCGGAGGCAGTCGGGCTGCCAGTCGCCCGGGCAGCCCAGGAAGTGTTGGAAGCTGCCGGGCACGGTAGCGATAACCTTATTCTTGTTGTCGGTGATCCAGTGGGTTTTGTGGTCATAGTAGAACTTGACCGACGTGGCCTCCGCCAGCGACAGGGGAATGTTCGCTCCACCCGCCGTAGCATTCTGGCCGTAGTTCTCGTCCCAACGGCCGTTGAGCGCGGCCTTGTACTCCCAGTCGCCAGCGGGGACATTGAAGGTCCCCTGCCAGACGTCGTCGGCCGCGTCGTAGGCTAAGTGGGTCACGGCGCACTCGGGCTGCCAGTCGCCGGGGCAGCCCAACTCGCTCTGCAGGCTGCCGGCAATCGTCACAGCAGTCGGCGGCGGCGTGTGGTCGGCGAGGGCCAGCGGGGACGCGCCCGGCGTCAGGCCCAGCAGGAAGAGCAGGGGCAGCAGGCGCACCAGGGTACGCCGCAGGTGTTCCGCCATTGGAACCTCCTTATGTCGATGCAGCGGGTTCTTTATCCGGGGTCAGGAGGGGGGACAAAGACTATTCTAGGCGGCGCCCCCGATTTCGTCAATCGCGCTCTGGAAGTGGTCGAGGAGGAGGGTTGTCACGTCGGCCGGGCAGTCCTCGTGGACCCAGTGGGTGGCATCGGGGAAGCGCACCAGGCGGCCGTTGGCGAGCGTGGCGACGCTCTGCTCGGCCAACTCGACGCCCAGCGCCACGTCGCGCTCGCCCCAGAGGATGAGGGTCGGGACGGTGAGGCGTGGCGTAGTGGGACGCCCGCGCCGCAGCCCGCGCCGAAACGCGCTTCGATACCAGCCGAGCATGGCGGGCAAGGCCCCCGGCTGCCGCCAGGCCCGCGTCAGGTGGTGGAGGTCGGCCGGGGTGAAGGTACCGCGTCGCGCCGTCGCCTGGACCGTGCGGCGCAGGGGGGCGAAGTTCCCTCGGCTCAGCAGCGCCTCCGGCAGCCAGGGAAGCTGGAAGAAGCCGATGTACCAGCTACGCAGCATCTGGCGCGGGTTGCCCAGCTTGAGCGCCCGCTCAGCGACTTGCCAGCGCGGGACGTTGAGGATGCTCAGACTCAACAGCCGCTCGGGGTAGCGCTCGGCGAAGTCCCAGGCCACGAGCGCGCCCCAGTCGTGCCCGACGAGGTGCGCCTGCTGGCGGCCACAGGCCGCAATGAGGTGGACGATGTCCCGTGTCAGGGTCGCGGTATCGTACGGCCCCCGCTTGTCGGTCAGCCCGTAGCCACGCTGGTCCGGAGCGACCACACGGAAACCGGCTTCGGCCAGAGGCCCTAACTGATGACGGTAGCTGTAGGCGTCTTCGGGGAAGCCGTGCAGCAGGATGACGAGCGGGCCGTCGGCGGGCCCGGCCACCGCCCCATACATCCGCAGCCCCGGCAGGTCGAAGACCTGCGCCTGGCCGCCCCACTTCTCAGGCCAACCGTCGCCGTATGCGCGTGTCTCACTCACCATGTCCCCCCGCATTGCCTTATCGAACTTGTTGATGGTCGGCCAGCACTGCGTCGATAACGTGGCGGGCCTCAGCCCCTCTAGCGGGCTGGCTCGCCCCTTCGTGGGCCAGGGTAATCAGGGCTTTCCACAACGTCCAGCCGCGACCCCGCGCCCAGGTCGCGCTATCGAGGGGTAGGTTAGCGCGGAAGGCCCGGCGGCTGGCGCTTGACAGCAGCGTCCACGCAATGGCCAGGTCACACGCCGGGTCGCCCACCGCCGAGCAGCCAAAGTCGATGACGGCGCACAGCCGTCCCTCCCTGACTAGCAGGTTCCCGGCCGCGACGTCGCCGTGAACCCAGACAGGCGCGTCGCGCCAGGGGGCGACGAGAGCAGTCTCCCACACCTCGGTCGCAGCGCGCCCGTCAATCGCGCCGTCGAGGGTAGCGATCGCGCGTCGGGTCTCGGCGTCGTAGACCGTCAGCGAGCCGCCGCGATAAAAGCTGTGTGGACCAGGCGGCGGACCGCCGGTCGGGTCGATACCCTGCAAGGCGACGAGGAAGCGCGCCAGGTCGGCCGCAAACTGAGACAGGTCCGAGATGCGCTCGACGGTCGCGGTCTCGCCTTGCAGCCAGCGGTAGACCGACCAATGCCACGGATAACCAGCGGCGGGGACGCCCATCGCCAGCGGGACTGGAATAGGCAGGGGTAGGCCCTGGGCGAGGCGCGGCAGCCAGCGCTGTTCCTTGTCCACCTGCGCCGCGTACCCCTCGGCGCTCGGTAGGCGCACCGTCATGTCCTGGCCGAGACGAAACGTCGTGTTGTCCCACCCATCCAATTCAACGGGCC
>CAZLBQ010000395.1:0-6192 GCA_964557745.1 uncultured Anaerolineales bacterium | reverse complement strand
GGCGGGCGCAGCGCCTTCACCGGCCGCGTCCCCAGGTTATGCCGAAGCTCCTCGCGGACCTGGACTTCCTCCGCCTTCACCACCCCATTCGACGGCATGTCATCCCTCACTTGAATTCCGCGCTGCCAATCAACCATTCAAGCCGCTTCGCCGTGACTATCCACTCTCATCTTGAGGTCGCGCTCGCTGAGCGCCTCGAGTACCCGCATCACAATCCACGAGACCACCAACTGCAACCCCATCAGAGCCAGGAACGCGCTGACCAGCAGCCAGAACCACAAGCGCGCCATCTCCCAGCCGTTCAGGCCCATGACGAGCGCGAAGACGGCCACGCCCACGCCGGCCCCACCCGCTAGCAGCCCCAGCCACCAGAACTGGCGGTCGAGCGGGGTGCGGAAGAGAGGGCGACCGAAGAGACCCTGGCGCACCGGCTCGCGGCGGAACAGGGACACGAGGTAGTTGAACGTCGCGCCCAGGGAGAAGGTGCTGACGCCCACCATGCCCAGGACGACAGCCCCGAACAAGGCGAAGACGCCCCAGGGGCTGAGTTGGGTCACGCCTTGCAGGCGCAGCGTGACAAAGACCAGCCCAACCAGGGCTGACAGGGTCAGGGCCAGCGCCCCCGCCAGGCCCAGCACGCGGACCGGGTTGTACTCCAGCGAGGTCCACAGGATGGTGGTCAGGAAGCGCGTCCCGTCGCGCACGACGCTCAGCTTGGAGCGGCCGACGCGCTCGTGGTAGGCGATGGGTACCTCGACTACGCGCAGCCCCTCGTGGACGGAGCGCGTGCTCATGACGGGCGTGAAGTTGAGGCCATCGGGCAGGGGGTAGAGACGGCTCAGGGCGGCGCGGCGAATGACGCGCATGCCGCTGGCGGGGTCGGCCACGCGCTGGGCGCCGACCAGGCTGACGAGGTTGGACCAGATGAAGTTGCCAACCTGGCGCACCAGGGGCATCTTGCTCTGCGCGCCCGACCGCCGCGAGCCAACGACGACATCCGCCGGCTGCTCCAGGGCGACACGGCACAGGTCGGGGAACTTCTCGGGCGGATAGGTGCCGTCGGCGTCGGTGAAGGCCAGCAGGTCGCCGCGGGCGTGGTGGAAGCCCGTCTTGATGGCCGCGCCATAGCCTCGATTGTGGGGGTGGCGGACCAGGCGCACGTAGGGGAAGGCCGCCGCAATCTCGGCGGTGCGGTCCTGGGAGCCGTCGTCAACGACGACGATCTCCAGCCCGGCCACGCCGACTGCACGCAGCGCGGGCCGAACGGCCTCCACGCGCTGGACGATATTGGCGATGCCGTCCTCCTCATTCAGAGCCGGGATGACGACGCTGAGGGTGGTCGGGCCGGTGTGCTCGACCTCAGCGGTCTGGGGTAGGTCCAGGATGCGAATAGCAGCGTTAACCGTCATGGTCATCCCCCCATTGGGCCTAGAAGTACACCGCCGCCGCGCGGGCCGGGTTCGCGTGCGCCTCGATGCGCTTGACGACACGGGCCGGCACGCCCGCCACGACGGTGTGCGGCGGCACGTCCTGGGTCACGACAGCGCCCGCCGCGACGACGGCCCCTTGCCCGACGCGCACGCCGTCGGTGAGGATGGCCCCGCCGCCGATCCAGACGTCGTCCTCGACCACGATGCCCTGGGCGGTGATGCCCTGCTCGACAAAGGGGCGGGTCGGGTCGTCAAAGATGTGGTTGACGGCGAGCATCTGCACCAGGGGGGAGGTGTAGACGCGGTCGCCGATCCAGATGCCACCCTGGCCGCGCAGGACGTTCAACTCGCCGATGAGGCTATCGCGCCCGATGCGGATGCCGGCGTGGGGCAGGGCGCGGAAGTTGTAGACGTGGAGGATCGAGCCGTGCATCACCAGGGTGTGCGGCCCGATGGCGATGCCGTTGGGGCAGGCGTGGAGGTAGACGCCGTGGTCGAGGTAGGCGCCGTGGCCGAGGCGGATGAGGCTGGCAAAGCGCAGACGCACGCCGTTCTCGATGGCTGCCCAGCCGTCCATGTGGAGGATGAGGCGGTACAGCGCGCCGCGCAGTGCGATACCCAGCAGGGTGGGGACCCAGCCGACGAGGGCCATGACCGCCTGCTCCAGCAGGTAGGCGCGCAGGCTGACGGCCTGTCTATTCAGATACAGACGCAGTGGGTGGCGCAAGTCTGGGTAGGAACGCGTGCCAAGCCGACGGGATGGCCGAGCGGCGGTGAGAGAGGGACAGCCGCGCCGCCTGCCAGCGCTCGACGCGCATCAGCCAGCGCGTCGCCGCGCCCACGTCCGGCGCGACGTGGAACGGGCGATAGTCCGCCTTGTTGGCCGACGCCAACTGCTGCCGCCCGCGCCCGGTCTCGACCAGGACCGTGCGGCAGCCGACGGCCTGGCCGGCGGCGATGTCGGTGAAGGCGTCGCCGATGACATAACACTGGGGCAGAACCAGGTGGAAGCGGTCGGCGGCCTGGAGCAGCAGGCCCGGTTGGGGCTTGCGGCAGGCGCAGCCCTCGTCGGGCCGATGCGGGCAGTAGAGAACGGCGTCGATGTGGCCGCCGTGGCGAGCGATGGTGTCAACCATGCGTTGGTTGATCTCGTCGACGGTCGCCTGGGGCACAAGCCGCCGATTGATGACGGCCTGGTTGGTGATGACGATGATATGCCAGCCCGCCAGGTGGAGCGCGCGGAGGGCGTCGAGGGCGCCGGGCAGGAAGACGAACTCGCCCCACGTCTTGACGTGGTCGGGGCGGTTCTCGTTGATAACGCCGTCGCGGTCGAGGAAGACGTATTTCATAGCCGCGCGCCCCCCACTTGGCCGTTCAGGACGGCCGGGATCGCCTGGCTGTGGAAGCCATTGGACCGCGACAGGGTGTTGAGGACGACGCTCGCGCCCTGGAAGTCGAAGCGGAAGTTCATGCGGATGAGGCCTTCGGCCTCCAAGGCCCGTGTGACGGCGGCCTGACGCTCGACCGGACAGTAGAGGAGCAGGAAGCCGCCGCCGCCCGCGCCGGTGACCTTGCCGCCCAGCGCGCCCTGCGCGCGCGCGATGGCGTAGCAGCGGTCGATGAGGGGCGTGCTGATGTGGGCAGACAGGCGCTTCTTGTAGTCCCACGAGGCATGCAGCAACTCGCCAAAGCCGTCCAGGTCGCCACGTTCGAGGCAGGCAGCGACTTCATGGGCCAGGGCCTTGATGCTGTGCAGGGCGTCGATGACAGCCGGGGCTTTCTCCTCGCTGGCGCGCTTCTGCTGCTGGAGGATGTTGGACGACTCGCGGGTACTGCCGGTGAAGAATAGGACCAGCCGCTCCTCCAACTGGGCCAGGACCGCATCGTTCAGCCACAGCGGCTCGACGGTCACGCCGTCGGCGCTGAAGTGAATCTTGTTCAGACCACCGAAGGCCGAGATGTACTGGTCCTGCTTGCCGACAGGCATGCCCATCTTCTCAATCTCGATGTAGCACGCGGTCTCGGCGATGGCCTGGCGCGACATGGGCCGGTCGCACAGCGTACTGAGGGCGCGAACGAGTGTCACCGCCACCGTGCCCGACGAGCCGAGGCCGGTGCCGGGGGGCACTTCCGAGGCCAGGAACAGGTTGTAGCCGCGGTCGAGGCCGAAGTGGTGGAGAATGGCGCGGGGGAGGGGGAGGTCGCCGCGCCAGAAGAAGGGCTGCTGGGGGTCGTGACGGAAGAAGGTATGGTAGTCGGAGGAGATGATCTGGATGCCGTCGCCGGGGTGGCCGAGCGAGATGAGGGTGTAGAAGTACTTGTTGATGGCGGCGCTGACGACCAGGCCGCCAAACGGTTCGTAGTAGGCGGCGAGGTCGGTCCCGCCGCCGGCCAGGCTGATGCGCACCGGCGCGCGCGCGATTAGCACGCGTCGCCTCCCAGCCGGCTATTCATCTTCCCCCCCCACCGGCTCATCAGGCTAGTAACGCTCCAACCAGGTCTCGTCGATATGGAGGCGAGCCAAGCGCCCCAGCACCTCGACCAACACCTGGGCGCGGTCGAGGCTCGACAGGTGGCCCTCGAACACGGCGTCCAGGTCTTTGAACGGGCCTTGCTTGATGCGGACGCGATCGCCCGGCTCTAAACGGCGCGCGCCTGCCACTGGTAGGGTGGTCAGGCGCGCGCGAATGTAGTCAATCACTTCTTCGACCACGGGCGTGGGCTGGCCGTCACTGCTGACGACGCTCCGCAGCCCCGGCGTCCAGGACACGGCCGAGACGCCGACGTCGTCCCAGTCGAGGCGGGCGAAGGCATAACAGGCGAAGAACGCCTCTTCCTCGACCTGCCGCCGCCGCGCCCGCCAAACTTTGAGCGTCGGGAGGTAGACCTCGATGCCACGCGCCATGAGCGCGGTCACGACCTGACGCTCGGCGTGGGGTTTGGTGTAGAGGGCATACCAGGCCAGGTGTTCTTGCGCGCGCGGGGCGCTGAGGGGTGCTGTCATCTCTCGTTCCTGACGGCGAGCGTTGGGCAGGCTCCGCCCATCCGTGCATTCGTATGCCAGATGGGGAAGAGGCTATTCAAGGTTGAGCGAACCAGATCAGTCAACGTCTGCTAATGAACAACGGGCAGGCTCCGCCCATTCGTACACTCTAATGCCGGATGCGTGTCTTTTCTTTCAGTTACCACATACCACTTGTGACACACTGACTATAACGCCGTGTCAACGCGAGAAGTTACGCCGTTACTTGGCAACTACTATAACACGTTACATTGTCAGCTTGCGTAGCATCCTGCTATCGTCAGGTGGCAATGCGGTCACTGTCGCGTCGACCATCGGTGACGCGATGACGGGCCCGATATGTCACAGCACGGGCGGGCTGGGCGCAGACGGTCGACACTGACATCCTCTCGGTCGTCGGGACGGGCTGCCCGTAGGCGCGCGAACCGGCCTGACGAATCGAGGGATTCGCCTGCTATCGAGAAGGGGGGTAAGGGTGGGCGGCGCGACTGGGCGCCGACCGGACCGAGAGAGGTGGGGGGAGGGAAGTTCTCTCGGTGGGCTGCGGTATGACGGGGCCTGGACAACCGAGCGCTCACACGCGCGGCTGCCAGGCGGATGATATCTGTTTACCTCGCCTGCTCGGCAGCGAGGCCAGGGAGGCGACCGAGCGCCGTGTAACAATACTAACCAGTGTCAATGGAGCACTACTTGGGCGCATTATACCACGCCCGTGGCGCGGCGTCAAGGGGGAGATTACTGACAGTTGACCTCTTCCCGTTCTTTTCACAGTATATCGTCAACGGCTAGAGATGTTCGTCAGGGCCTTGACGCGGTCTCTTTTGAAGACAAGCACAGGCATTTTGAGCTACTCGACGTGCGTGGTACACTCATGGTCGAGAATGATGAGAAGGTGGTCGACGTCCAATGCAAGATCGGATCGCAACCGCGTTTGCAAATTCAAACATCGCGTTCATCAAGTAGACAGTTTGATAACATCACCATGCTGACGATCCGAATGGTTGTAGGCTAGCAGGGTCGGCGGCTCGCTCTGTGCTATAATTCCTCTGTGAACCTTCTGCTGAGCCGTTGTGAGGGGTCATGCGAACACTGGAGATTACCCTGACTGTGCAACCTGATGGTACGGCGACTAGAGGCACAGGTGCCCCAGATGATGCCGACCCTGGACGATTTCCCAGTAGACGATCTTGGCCCGTGGCCCGACAGTCTTTCCCTACGCCGCGAGGATATGTGTGACGACTCGGGCCGTTGACTCGGTCTTCCTCGACAGGACAGCCGTCGCTCGGGTCCGCGCTACTTCGAGACCCACTTCCAAATCGTTGAAGATGGGCCTGAAGTCACCGAGAGACTTCTAGCCCTCGTTGAGCAAATCCCAATGGGCGACAAGCAAGTCCACGACGCCAACATCGTCGCCACCATGCAGGCGCACGGCATCACCCACCTGCTCACCCACAATATAGCTTATTTCGCTCGCTTCGCACATCTGATCAAAGTCGTGTCGTTGTAATATGTCAGGCATACCGTGTCTCAAGGAATCGGATACTCGCGACTGGGTCGGGCGCGCGTCATTCGAGCGGGGCCGAGACTGCTACCGCCAGGGCGCCATCTTCAACGTGCGAGTGCAGGGTCAGACGCTGAAGGGGCAGTGCCAGGGCTCATTGGACGAACCCTATCATGTGACGGTTGAGCTGGACGACACGAGCATTGTCTCTGCCGACTGCTCGTGTCCTGTCGGTGAAA
>CAZLBQ010000394.1:0-6206 GCA_964557745.1 uncultured Anaerolineales bacterium | reverse complement strand
TGCTCGTTCTCAGTCTGATGGTCGTGATGCTGTGGGGCGCGTCCCACGTCTCGGCCGACGGCCCCACCCCGGCCACGCCGGCGGCGGTGGTCGATGCCCCAGCGGCGCCCATCGCCGCGCCAGCCGTGATTGGCCCGACGGAGAAGTTTACCATTCGCGCCACAGAGCTGCTGTGCCTCGATCCCCAGGAGAGCGGCGACAACGAACCCTACGTCATCCTGGGCTTCAGTCAGCCCAACGGGCAGCTTGGCTCCCGCCTCAGCTTCTTTGCCACGCCGGTCTTCTCGGGCGTGCGGGCCGGTGACACGCGCCAGATGAATCTGACGCTGCTCAACAACCAGCACATCGACCACGCGGTCGACATCGTCGCCCTCGTCATGGAGCACGACGACACGCCGATCGACGCGGTCCTCCAGCAGACCATCTTCCACGCCAAGGTGGATTACACGTTTGACCTCCTCAATGGTGAGACCAGCAATCAGACGTTGCGCAGCGCGGTGGCGACGGGTTTCAACGACGGCGCGCAGGCCATTATCGTCAGCGGGCGCGACGACGACGAAGCCATCGGGCCTGGGATTGTCGGCGTCAGCGTGACGGACCTGGACAACCTCGTCGCGGGCGAGAGCCGGACCAAGACCGTCGAGGTGACCGGCAACGGCGGGCATTTCCGCCTGACCTTTGTCATCACCCGCAACAGCTAGGCGAACTGTGGCCGTGAGAAGGCCACGTCGCAAACGGGATAGGGAGACCAACGATGTTGAATCACCTTCGGCAGGAGATCGTGACGACCGATAAGACCGAGATGGGGACGGAGTGGGAGACGCGGGTGTGCAGCGAGCAGAGCTGCCAGGTCAAGACGTGGGTTGTGAAGCGGCATCCCTCTTACTCTGAGACGTGGTGGGTGGCCGAGAGTGAGAACAGCCGCCCCTTCCTCGTCGCCGCCCACGCGCCGTTTTGCCCGCGCTGTGGCGCTCCGCTGCTCAGCCAGGCTGAACTGGACGAGGGCATTCACCCCACGGACCGGGTCGAAGGCCCCATCTTCTACTGGCTCCGCCAGCAGCCGAGCTAATAGCCTCACCACTATCTCGTCATCGCACAACCCCTAACGGTGTCAGAAACCGTTAGGGGCTGATTGTCAATAGAGGTCGTGGGGTGCGGTGGACTTGACAGGGCATGGCGGAGTCGAGTAGTATGGCCTCACACTCCGGCGCGAGGACATCCCACATGGAAACTCAGTCAGCAGGAACCCTCGTCTATGTCGGCGCGTATACTACTTCGATGGCCCACGTCCAGGGCAAGGCCGAGGGCATCTCGGTCTTCCGCCTGGCGTCCGTCGACGGCGCGCTTGACCTGACGCAAACCGTGTCCGGCATCGTCAACCCGACCTACCTGACCCTGGCTCCGGACCGCCGCACTCTCTACGCGGCCTGCGAGGCCGACGGCGGCAGCGTGACGGCCTACCGCGTTGATCCGGTCAGCGGGCGCCTGAGCCTGCTCAACAGCCAATCCTCCCACGGCGCGTCCGCGTGCCACCTCAGCGTCGACGCCTCGGGCCGCTGGCTCCTCGTCGCCAACTACTCCAGCGGCAACATCGCCGCCTTTCCGCTTCAGGCAGACGGTAGCCTGGGCGCGGCCATGGAAGTCGTCCACCACCACGGCAGCGGGCCGCGCGAGGATCGCCAGGAGCACGCCCACGCCCACTGGATCACCATGGACCCCATGGGCCAGTTTGTGCTGGTCGCGGACCTGGGGATGGACCAGGTGCTGGTCTATCGCCTGGATGCAGAGAAGGGGACGCTGACGCCCAACGACCCGCCCGGCTGCCCGATGCCCCCGGGCGCGGGCCCGCGCCACGTCGCGTTCCACCCGTCGGGCCGCTATGTCTACGTCATCAACGAGCTCGACTCGACGGTCGTCGCCTGCGCCTACGACCACACGCGCGGCGTCCTCACCCCGCTCCAGCGTGTCTCGACCCTGCCCGCCGACTTCGACGGCGAGAACACGACGGCGGCGATTCGGATGCATCCCAACGGGAAGTTTGTCTACGGCTCGAACCGCGGGCACGATAGTCTGGCGATCTTTGCAGTGGACGAGGCCAACGGGACGTTGATGCCGCAGGGCCACGAGCCGACGCAGGGCCACACGCCCCGCGACTTCAACATCGACCCGACGGGAACGCTCCTGCTCGCCGCCAACCAGGACACGGACACCATCGTCGCGTTCCACCTTGACCCGGCCACAGGCCGCCTGCGCCCGACCGGCCGCGTCACGGCCTCGCCGACGCCGGTGTGTATCGTCTTTAACTCGCGCCCGGCCTGACGTCGTCATCCGTGAGCCGCTCGCCCCCGGCCCAGGCGCTGGCGAAGACGGCGGGCGATAGGGTCTGCCGAGCCTGGTCAAGTGCGGCGTGGTAGACGTGGGCCTCTTCGGGGTCCAGGTCCAGGCCCACGGCGACGAGGCGCGTCTGCGCGGCGCTCGCCAGGCGCACCGCCCGAGCGTCGTTCCCTTGCTGGGTCGCCAGACCCGCCTGTCCAACCAGGTTGACGGCCAGCCCGCGCCGGTCGCCCGTCTCCTGCGCCAGGGCGAAGCTCCGCGTCAGCGCGGCCCGCGCCTCCTCTCGTTCGCCGAGGGCCAGGGCGGCCAGCGCCAGCCCGTTGACGGCTGTCACCAGGCCACGCTTAGCGCCCAGTCGCTCGCGCAGCGCGGCGCTCTCACTGAACAGTGCGCGGGCGCGGGCGCCGTCGCCTTGGCACAGCGCGACACTGCCGAGCTGGCTCAGCGCCGTGGCGACACCGGCGGGGGCGTTGATGGTGGAACAGGGTCAGGCTCTCCTCTAGCCACCGCTGGGCCGCGCTGAGGTCGCCCCGCCGCGTCGCGATCAGGCCCAGGTTGTTCAACGCGCCACCGGCCGCCAGGCCGTCGTCCATGTCGCGGCACAGCGCCAGCGATTCCTCCACCAACTCTTGCGCCGCCGTGTTGTCCTTGAGCCGCATGGCGGCGATGCCTAGGTTCCCTAACACGTCGGCGATGCCCGGCTGGTCGCGCAGCGCTCGCCGCAGGACCAGGCTCTCCTCGTAGTACGCCCGCGCGGCCACGAAGTCGCCCTGGTTGGCCGCCACGTTGCCCAGCGCATTGAGGGCCTGGGCCAGCGTCGGCTGATTCTCGGCCTGGCGGGCCAGGGCTACGCCCTCGGTCAACGCGGACAGCGCCTCCCTGTGTTGGCCCCGCCGCCCGTAGACCGACCCGATCTCGACCAGGGCATGCGCCAGGTCCGCCCGCGCGTCTACCGCCGCGAACACAGCACGCGCCTGGTCCAACATGGCCAGCGCGTCGTCGTAGCGCCCATGCCGGGCCCACAGCCGACCGAGCGCGGCCTGGCAGCGCGCCGCGTCCGTGTCGTCCGGGGCCAATGCCTGGGCGTCACGGTAGGCGGTCTCGGCGTCCGCCAGCGCCCCCGCCAACTCGTACATCTGCCCCAGCCGCCGCAGAACCTCGCGCCGCTGCCAGTCAGCCGCAGGGCCGGGAGGTAGCGCATCAAGCGCCAGGCAGGCGCGCTGGTAGTGGGTGATGGCCGTGCGGGTGGCGTACACCGCCTGGGCCTGACGGCCCGCCTGGATGAGCCAGGGCGCGGCCTCGCCCGGCTGCTCGGCGCGCAGGAAGTGCTCGGCGATGAGGGCGGCGTACTGGTGGCCTTGCTCCCCCAGTTGGTGAATCAACCACGCCGCGACCTGCCCGTGGAGCCGCCGCCGCACGCTGCGCAGTGTACTCTCATACGTCACGTCGCGTAGGAGAACATGCTGAAAAGCGAACTCCTGCGCGCCGTCGAATTGGGCGGGCGCGTGGGGGAGGATCATGGCGCGGCTGCGTAGGGCGGCCAGGGCTTTCGCCACGGCGGTGCGGTCGTCGAGGGCGCGCACCGCCAGGTCCCAGAAGATGAGGCCGACGACGGAGGCGTGCCGTAGCGTCTCGCGCTCATCCGTCGGCAGCGCTTCGAGCCGCGCCTGGAGAAGGCCCGTCAGGGTCGGCGGCGTGTGCAGCTCGGTTAGCCGCGTCGGAGCCGCCGGTCCGTGCGTGCCATTCCCCGCCAGGACGCCCTCCTCCACCATCATGCGGACGAGTTCCTCGACATAATACGGGTTGCCCTCGGCCGTCCTGAGGACGAGATCGCGGATGGTTGGCGCAACGGGAGTCGGGCCGGGCAGGAGAGCTGTTACAAGGCGATGTGTCGCGTCGGTATCGAGGGGGCCAAGGTCAAGCCGGTCCCGCCATACCGTCGGCGCGGCCCAATCTGGTTGCCGCTCAAACAGGGCAGGCCGCGCCAACGCGACGACGAGCCAGGGAGTCGCCTTGCAAGCGCGCATGACATAATCGAGCAGGTCAAGCGAGGCGTCGTCGGCCCAGTGCGTATCTTCGAGCAGCAAGAGGCCAGGGCCGTCGCTCGCGAGCGCTCGGAACACCTGACCGACGGAGTGAAAATAGTGGCGGCGGAGCCGGGTGGCCTGGGGCGGAGCGGCGTCGCCCACGGGCGGGCCGGGCAGCAGGCCGAGCAACTGACCAATCGTCTCGACCTTCTCTCGCCCCACCGTTTCGTCTGACCAACAAGGGGCGAGACGGTCCAGGAGGGCCGCGCGTCGCCCTTCGCGCGACTGCTGCTCGCGAATGCCGCAGTAGCCAGCGATAACGTCGCGCAGCAGGCCGTAGGGCTGGCCTACGGTATCCGGATCGGCGCGGCCGCGTAGGATAGTGGGCAGCGAGGGTAGGGCTTCGACCTCGCGCTCGAACTCGCTCAGCAGCCGCGACTTGCCGATACCCGCCTCGCCCACAACCAGGACGGCTCTTAGTTGTCCCGTCGATTGGACCGCCGCCAGCGCGTCGCGCAAGCGGCCTAGCTCTGCATCGCGGCCGACCAGCGGCGCCGGTCCCCGCTCCAACCCGCGCCGTGGGCCGTGGAAGGGTCGCTCCGCCGCCCTGAGGACGTGGTAGGCCTGGACCGGCTCGGTCTTCCCCTTGAGCGGCAGCGGGGGTTGCGCCTCGACCTCAAACAGGCCAGCGACTTGGCGACAGGTCGCCGCTGAGATGAGGACGCCGCCGACCGGGGCGGCCTGTTGAAGGCGGCTCGCTACATTGACCGTGTCGCCGAGCGCCGTGTACTCGTCCGTCGTCCCGACTCGCCCAAGCACGGCCAGCCCCGTGTGGACGCCAACGCGCACGGCGAGTCTCACCTCATGACACGCCTGCTTCCCATAGCCATTCGGACTTGAGACTTGAAACGTGAGACTGGAAACTTCAATTGCGATCGCCAGCGCGGCCCGCACCGCCCGCGCCGGGTCGTCTTCGCGCGCCTGGGCGTGACCCCAGACACCCATGACGGCGTCGCCGATATGTTTGTCGACTAGCCCGCCGTGGCGGGTGATGATGGTGTCCAGCCGCGCCCACAGGGCGTTGATGACCTCGCGCACGTCCTCCGGGTCCAACCCTTCGGAGAGCGAGGTGAAGCCCGAGACGTCAGCGAACAAGATCGTTACCTGCTTGCGCTGCTCGCTTGCTGTGGCCTCGTCCAGCGCCTGGAGGCGCTGGCGCAACCCGCGCACGGCGTTGTCGACGACGGCGTCGCCCAGCGTGGCGCGTTGCGCCTCCAGAGCCTGGATGCCGCGTTCCAGGTCGTCGCGTTCAGACATGCGCCGCTCGTCGACGTCTCAGCCGCCACGCCACCGCCCCGCCGACCACGAGGAGCGGCCAAACCCAGGCCAGGTCGCCTGGGCCTTCGGTCTGGGGCAGCGGGTACTCCAACTCGACCCGCACCAGCGGCCACTCTGCGGTCGCCTCCTGTACGGCCTCGTCGCTCATCGCGTTAGGGTCCAGACCGCCGAACAATGACGCCGCAAAGCCGCTGGCGACCAGCACGGCGCGCATCATGCGCCGCCGCTCCTCGGCGTCCGTGACAGTCGTGGCGCGGCCGGCCCACGCCCCCTCTGGCAGCCAGACCTCAACCGCGGGGTTCGCCACGAGGTTACGGTACCAATCGGCGCGCGCGCCGAAGCCCGCCACGCAGTAGACACGGGCGCCGTCGCGGGCGCAGTTGACGGGCGTGCGGCGGGGCAGGCCCGTCTTGCGGCCGCGGGTCGTCGGCACCATGTAGCGGCCGAGAATCATCGGACCGCGATGTCTCCACCCTCCGAGGCCCGCCCTCCATTGCAGGATCTTCC
>CAZLBQ010000393.1:0-6222 GCA_964557745.1 uncultured Anaerolineales bacterium | reverse complement strand
TGACGGCCTTCCCGTGGGGGGGCATGGGGCGCTCCATTGTGGGCGTCTACGAGGCGGCCCTGCGCGACCGGCGACAGCGCGCCGCCGACCGCGTGCCGCCGACTGCCGACCGCCGACCACCGACCGCCCGTACGGGCGAGGCATGCCTCGCCCCGACCGCCGACCGCCGACCGCAGACGGTGGACGAGTATCGCCAGGTCGAGCGTGAGCAGGAAAGCGCCTTGATGGACCATGGTCTATCGTCCATCGTCCATCGTCAGCCCGCCAGCAAGGAGCCGCGATGAGCGTCCTGGTCAACCAGCGGCGGCAGCCCACCCTCGGCGCGCGCATCGGCCAGTTATGGCGCTACCGCGAACTGGTCCGCAACCTGGTCATGCGCGACCTCAAGGCGCGCTACAAGAACTCGGTGCTGGGCTTCGTGTGGTCGTTGCTCAACCCGCTGCTGATGATGCTCGTCTTCACTGTGGTCTTCACGGTCATGCTGCCCAGCAGCATCGAGAAGTTCCCCGTCTTCGTCCTGTGTGGCATCCTGCCCTGGAACTGGTTCGCTACCTCGATGTCGGGGAGCGTGCAGAGCATCGTCGCCAACTCGAACCTGGTGAAGAAGGTCTACTTCCCGCGCGAGGTGTTGCCCCTGTCGCTCGTCTTGTCCAACGGGGTCAATTTCCTGCTCGCGCTGCTCATCCTCTTCCCCATGATCCTCATCTACCGCATCGAGCTGACGCCCTGGGTTCTCATGCTGCCCGTGCTCATCGTGATCCAGTTAGTCTTCACCCTCGGTGTGGCCCTCTTCGTGGCCGCCCTCAACGTCTTCTTCCGCGACACGGGCGTGATCATGGAAGTCATCGTCCAGGCCTGGTTCTTCCTGACGCCCGTCGTCTATGACATCAAGGTGCTGCCGCAGCACAAAGTCATCATGGGTATCGACGTCAACGTCCAGCGCCTAGCCTACATCCTCAACCCCATGGCGTCCATCATCGCCAACATCCGCGACATTCTCTATTGGAGCGTCCCACCGGGCCTCGACTTCATGGCCCGCACCGCGTTCACCTCGCTGCTCGTCCTGCTGCTGGGCTACCTGTTCTTCACCCGCCTGGCCCCCAACTTCGGGGAGGAGGTGTAGTGGGCGAGCGCAGGGACGCGGCGCGCAACGGCGCGGCCACGACAGCCGCCGAGATTGCCGTCCAATTCGACCACGTCTCGAAGCGGTTCCAGTTGCACCGCGACCGGCCGCGCTCGTTCCAGGAGTGGGTCGTCAGCCGCTTCCGCCGCGGCGCGGTCGTCGATGAGATGTGGGCGCTCCGTGATGTCAGCTTCACCGTCCGCCGCGGCGAGGCGCTGGCCTTCATCGGCGAGAACGGCGCGGGCAAGAGCAGCCTGCTCAAGCTCGTCAGCGGCATCCTCGTCCCGACGGCGGGCGCCGTTATCGTCAACGGCCGCATCTCGGGCTTGCTCGAACTCGGCGCGGGCTTCCACCCCGACCTGACAGGGCGCGAGAACATCTACCTCAACGGCTCGATTCTGGGGCTGGACCGCGCGACCCTCGACCGCCTCTTCCCGGCCATGGTGCGCTTCGCCGAGTTGGACGCGTTCATCGACGTGCCTGTCAAGCACTACTCGTCGGGCATGTACATGCGGCTGGGCTTCGCCGTCGCCATCCACGCCCAGCCCGATATCCTGCTGGTGGACGAGGTGCTGGCCGTCGGCGACGCCGCCTTCCAGGCCAAGTGCATGAACCGCATCATCGACCTGAAGAAGCAGGGCATGACTATCCTGCTGGTCAGCCACGACCTAGAGTCGGTGCGCAAGCTGTGCGACCAGGCCGTCTGGCTGCAAGACAGCGAGGTGCGGGCGGCCGGCGCCCCCAACCAGGTCATTGCCGCCTACCTGGACCACGTTGCCCAGCACGAGTTCGCGGACCGGCAGGAGGAAGCGGAGGCGGAAGGCGGAAGGCAGAAGGCAGAAGGCGGAACGCAGGAGGCGGGGGAGCAGGAGGGCGGGGCATCCGCCATAAGCCATCGGCCATCGGCCATCGGCCATTCGCCAGCGGCCTTCTCTGGCCTGCCAACGGGGACGCGGTGGGGGACGCGCGAGGTCGAGATTACGGGCGTTGAGTTCCTGGGCGACGACGGGCAGCCGCGCGAGGCGTTTGACACAGGCGGGCGCTTTGTCGCCCGTATCCACTACCTGGCCCACCAGCCCATCGAGCATCCCATGTTCGGCCTGGCCATCCACCACGAAGACGGCCCGCACGTCACAGGGCCGAACACGGTGTACGACCGCTTCGACGTTGGGACGGTCGAGGGCGCGGGCTGGGTGGACTACGTGGTCGAGGCGCTGCCGCTCCTGGCGGGGACGTATGTCCTCACGGCGGCGGTCTACGACTACTGGGAGACGGCGGCCTATGACCACCACGACAAGGCGTACCTGTTTCGCGTCCGCCCCGGCCACGCCGAGCGCTATGGCCTCGTGACGTTCGGGGGCCGCTGGGAGATGGGCGAGCGGCTCGTGGCGGATGGCCGGTGGCAGATGGCGGATGGCGAATAGCAAATCGCGGATGGCGGGGAGGGATAACAGTGCGTGATGTAGCTCGTATCGGCATGGCGGTGCTGGGCGGCATGCTAAGTATCACAGGCCTGGCGCTGGGCGCGGCCTGGCTGATCTGGCCGTTCCTCGGTCGCCCGAACGCGTTGCTGACTAACACCCTCCTGGCGGGCGCGGCGGCGCTGGCCTTCGTCTACGGCGCGACCCTCGTCGCGCAGGCCTTTCGCGGTGAGGACGCCCCCGCGCCCTGGCCGCCGCCCTGGATTCTCTTTGTCCTGTGGGGCGGCATCCTGGCGCTGGGGATGCTGACGCTCGCCAACGCCGCCACCGACGCGCTAGCCGTCTGGTTCTTCCCCGTCCTGTATGTGCTAGCCATTGGCCTGCCGGTCCTCGGCATCCTGGCCTTCGCCGCGCGCCGCACCAAAGCGCCCGGCGGGCGCATCGCCCTCCAGTTTGCCTATGGCGGGACGCTCGCCGTCCTCATCGCCCTGGTCATCGAGGTCGGCCTGTTCCTGGCCCTCGCGGCCCTCCTCGCCGCCCTCGCGCCCGGCCTGGCCGTCGGTTCGCTCGTCCAGGTGTTCATCGGCGGTGACCCGCGTGGGTTGGGCGATCTGCGCTCCGCGCCGCTCCTGCTCTTCTGTGTCGGCCTGGCGCGCCTGGTCATCGCCCCGCTGGTGGAGGAGGCGGCCAAGGCCCTGTCCCTCCCGCTATGGGGGCGCTGGGAACCGACACGCAAACGCGCCCTCGTCTGGGGCCTGGCCGCCGGCCTGGGCTTCGCCCTGACTGAGGGGATGCTGACGACGGCCCAGACCATCGACGCCGGCGCTTGGATCCCCTCGCTGGTGGCCCATGTCGGCGTCGCCATTGTCCAGGGCATGACGACTGCCCTCGTCGGCCTGTTCTGGTGGCGGGCGCGCGAGCGGGGCCGCTGGCTCAACGTCGTCGTCGGCTACCTCCTGGCCGTCGTGCTCCACGGCTTCTGGAACCTCGGCGCGCTGGCGCGGGCTTTTGTCGCCGACGTGCCTATGGGCACCCAGACCACCCAGGAGCCGGCGCTGGGCGTCCTGGTGGGCGATGTGTTGGGCGTCGGCGGCGCGCTGGTCTTGCTGGTCCTGCTGATCGGTATTCTGGTGCGCGTCACATCGCCGCCCCGCTGGAGTGACGAGATCGTCGCCTGAGCCGTCTATGCTCCTGGTGACGCTGGGCCTGGTCGTCGTCGTCCTGCTCATGAGCTACGCGCTCGTGGCATGGTGGGGCGCGGAGGGGGTGGTCCGGCGTCGCCCGCCCGACCCGCCGACCACCCCTGCTGACTGCGGCCTGCCCTTCACCGAAGCGGCTTTCCCCGCCCGCGACGGGACACCTCTTCACGGCTACTGGATTCCCCCGCCTGACACAACCGCGTCGGCTGGGCCCGCGCCGGCCATCATCATCTGTTCCGGCTACAACGGCAGCCTCGACGCCGACGTGCCCCATGCGCCCGCCCTCCACCGCGCCGGCTTCGGCGTGCTGCTGTTCGACTTTCGCGGCCACGGGCGCAGCGGCGGCGACTGCGTCAGCCTGGGCTACCACGAGCGGGGCGACGTCCTCGGCGCTGTCGATTGGCTAGTCGCCCAGGACGTCACCCGTGTCGGCCTGCTGGGCTTCAGCATGGGGGGGGCGACGGCCATCAGCGCCGCGCCCGATCACCCGGCCGTCGCCGCTGTCGTCGCCGACGGAGCGTACGCCGAGGTCAAGACGGTCATCGCGGGCGGCCTGCGGGAACGCTACAAGACGGGCGCGTTGACAAGTCTCTTAACCTGGGGTATCCTCCAGGCGGCGGGCTGGCGAGTCGGGGCCGACTTGCCGCGCGCCGAGCCGCTGCGTCACGT
The DNA here is from genome assembly GCA_964557745.1 of uncultured Anaerolineales bacterium. Taxonomy (GTDB): domain Bacteria; phylum Chloroflexota; class Anaerolineae; order Epilineales; family JAHCIE01; genus JAHCIE01. The sequence continues at coordinate 1,810 of CAZLBQ010000393.1, read as the reverse complement.
CGCGCGCCTGGCCCCGCGCGCCCTGCTCCTCATCCACGGGGCCAACGACACCTACGTGCCCCTGGACAGCGTCCGCCGCCTGTACCGCGCCGCCCACGCCCCCAAGGCCTTGTGGGTCGTGCCCGAGGCGGGCCACCGCGCAGCCTACCCGGCCCGCCCCCAGGAGTACGAGCGGCGTGTGGTCGCCTTCTTCTGGCAACACCTGGCCTGATATGCAGCGCATCAGCATCGTCGGCACCACCGGGGTAGGCAAGACAACGTTGGCGGAGCGCGTGAGCGCGACCCTGGGCATCCCGCACGTCGACCTGGACACCCTGTTCTGGGAGCCGCACTGGACGAAGCCGGACACGACGGTGTTTCGGGCGCGCGTCGCGGCGACCGTCGCCGGTGAACGGTGGATCGTGGCGGGCAACTACAGCGTGGCGCGGGACTTGGTCTGGGCGCGGGCCGACACCGTCGTCTGGCTCGACTACCCGCTGCCCCTGATCCTGTGGCGGCTGTTCTGGCGCACGACGCGGCGGATTGTCACTCAAGAGGAATTGTGGGGCGGCAACCGCGAGACATTTCAGGCCCAGTTCCTGAGCCGCGACTCGCTGTTCCTCTGGGCGCTCCAGTCGCGCCCCCGCCAGCAGCGCGAGTATCCGCAGTTGCTGGCGCGGCCCGAGTACCACCACCTGCGTCTCGTCCGCCTGCGCTCGCCCCGTGAGACGGAGCGGTGGGTGAGAACGCTCACCCATAGTGAGCGGGAATAACATAAAGATACACAAGGGGGGAAAGTATGCGCAAGTTGGCCGCTGTCCTGGTCGTCCTTGTCCTGCTGGGCCTGTTGGCCGTGACTCAGAGTGTCGCCGCCGACCCAGATTGCTCATCGGCTGTGGCGTGCCTCTTTGCGCCTCTGATCGTCAAGAACAATACGACGGCGGTTGCGACGCCTGCGCCATCGCCTGCCGCCACCGGGACGCCTGCTCTCACGCCGACGGCCACGCCTCCACCATCAGGCACGCCCACCACCAGCCCAACGCCCGTCGTGGGAGCGGTGCGCGTGCGTAGTGACCGCAGCTTCCGGGAGGGAACCAACCTCAACGTCGTGGGCGAGGTGGTGAACGACAGCGCGACCCCGGTCTACCATGTCAAAGTGATCGGCCGCTTCTACGATGCCTCCAACCAACTCGTGGCGACGCAGGACAACGACGCCTATCTTGACAAGACGCTGCCCGGCCAGAAGAACCCCTTCCGCCTGCTCCTGACCAACGCGCCGACGAGCATCGCCCGCTACGAGCTAACCCTCGATTGGCAGACCACCAGTCCGGTCGACTATCAACCCCTGACGGTCCTCAACCAGCAGACCCGCATGACGTCCAGCGTTGAGGTCTTTGGCGAGCTGCGCAATGACCAGCCACGCGACATGCAGGCCAACAAGGCCGTGGCGACGTTCTATGATGGCGCGGGCAATGTCGTGAGTGTCGCCTATGGCTCGCCGGCTCTGGACGTGCTGCGCCCCGGTGAGGTGTCCGTCTACCGCATTTTCGGTCTTCTCCCCAGCTTCGAGTATGCCACGTACACTGTGCAGACCCAGGGAACCCTGGCGGCGGTGTCGGCCACTCCCGTCCCTCCGCTGCCGAACGTCACGGTGCGCAGCTATCGCGCCTATCCCACCTCCAGTAACCTGAACGTCGTCGGGGAGATCGTCAACAACAGCGCCTCGACAGTGTATGAGAGCCGCGTCGTCATCAAGTTCTACGGCGCGTCCGACAACCTCCTGGCCGTCGAGTACGGCTACACCTTCCTGCCCGCGACCGCGCCCGGCCAG
>CAZLBQ010000392.1:0-6227 GCA_964557745.1 uncultured Anaerolineales bacterium | reverse complement strand
GGCGAGACCCCGCTGGTGGCCGTATCACCGTGTCAGAAGACTTTCTAGGTCGGCGCTCAGGCGCTGGTGCTCCTGAACGCGGCCCGCCTGCCGTGCGAGGCGGCGCAACTGGGGCGCTAGCTCGGCGACAATGTCCCCCACCCGCACCAGGTTGGCCCGCGTCTCCTCCAGCCGGGCCAGCGCTCGATCCCGCTGCGCCTGCAAGGGCTTGATGCCCGCCGCTTCGTCGAGCATGGCGCGGCGCTCCTCGGGACGTAGGGCGAGCGCCTGGTCGACCATGCCCTGGCCGATGACGACAAAGGTATCGCCCGCCACGCCGCCCGCTGCGAGCAGGCTCACCACATCGCCCAGGCGGGCGCGCTGGCCGTTGATGAAGTACTCACCGTCGCCGTCGCGGTACAGGCGGCGGGTGATGGTCACTTCGGCGGGGGCGTGGGCCAGCACGGCCTCGGCCAGCCGCGTGCGGCGCGGCGCGGTCCCACCCGCGCCGTCGGCCTCGGCCCCGCCCTGGAGTTTGAGGGGGCGGTACCAGCCCGCGCTGTTGTCGAGGGTCAGGCTGACGTGGGCCATGCCGACCTGGCCGCGCCCGTCGCTACCGGCGAAGATCAGGTCTTCGCTCTTCTTGCCGCGCAGGTGGCGGACGTTGGTCTCGCCCAGCACCCAGCGCAGGGCGTCGGCAACGTTGCTCTTGCCGGAGCCGTTGGGGCCGACGATGGCAGTGATACCCGCTTCGAACTGGATTTCGGTGCGGTGGGCAAAGCTCTTGTAGCCCTGGATTTCGAGCCGTTTGAGACGCATGCGGGTAACAGGCCAGGCGCGCCGAGCGAAGCGCGTCTACAGCAGCACGCTACTGCCGAAACGCGTGTTCGACACAATATCTGGGGGATGAGACGCCAGGTGAAACTAGGGGTAGTATAGCGTATTTTGCGGGGGGAGTCAATGAGGAACTTCGCTAGCGGGGCGCGAGGCACACCTCGCTCGCGCCGCGCAGCCGCGTCCGCAGTACCTGTTGGGCAAGGCTCGTGTCCAGGCTGCAATCAAGGGGGCGCGTCAGGCCGCTCGTTGCCGCCAGCGCGGACTTGAGCAGGCGCGGGTCGATGCCCTGGGCACGGCACAGCAGTACGCCAAAGTCGTAGCGGCTGAGGGTCTCCGGCCCGGCGACATGCAGGGCGCCCGCGAAGTCGCCCGCCGCCAATTCGAGCAGCGCGGCGGCCAGGTCGGGGGCATAGACGGGGCAGCGCAGCTCGTCGCTAAACAGGGTAAGGTCAGCCTGGCCGCGCGCCGCGTCCCAGACCTGCTGGGTGCGCGGGTCAGGCGGGGCGAAGCCGTAGACCAGCGAGGTGCGGACGATGACACCCCCTGGTGCCATCATGCGCGCGAAGCGTTCTGCGGCCTTCTTGCATGACCCATAGGCGTGCAGCGGGTTCGGTTCGTCCGTCTCACGATAGTGGCCGCGCCGCCCGTCGAAGATGACATCGGTCGAGAGGTAGATCAAGCGGGCGGCGGCGAAGGCCGCCGCCGCGGCGACGTGCCGCGTGCCGTCGACGATGACGCGTCTCATGATGGGCGTGTTCATCTGGTACGCGGTGTGGAGGACGACGGTCGGCTGCACGCGTGTAAGGAGGTCGTAGACCGCGTCACAGTCGGTGATGTTGAGGCGATGCCACACGGGGTTGAAGGTTGAAGGTTGAAGGTTGAAGGTTGCGGCTGGTGCGGCCGGCGGGTCGGGGGGTGGGGTGCGGAACCACGTGGCGTGCAGGTCCCAGCCCTGGGCCTGCGCCAGGACATGGCGGGCGATGTAGCCCATGCCGCCCGTGATGAGGAGCCTGGGCGCGGTCATGGCTCGGAGGAGGTAGGCGCGTCGGGCATCGCGCCGTCGGCGAGGTCGGAGGGGGTATCGGAGCCGGCCCCGTCCGTGCTCGCGGCCAGGAGCGCCGCCGCGTCCTCGATGGGGCTGCGGCGGATGAGGGCGTCGCGGGCCGCTTCCTGCTCGGCGATCTGCTTACTGCGCCCGATGCCGATGCCGAAGGGCCGCCCGCCGATGAGAACTTCGACGGTGAACTCTTTGGCGTGGTCAGGTCCACGCTGACCAACCGTGCGGTAGATGGGCGTCAACTGCCACTCGCCCTGGCTCCACTCCTGGAGGCGGCTCTTGGCGTCCTTGAGCAAGTGGTCGGCCACCATCGCCTCGGCGGCAGGCTCGATGAAGCGCAAGACGAAGTCGCGCGCGGCATCCAGCCCCTGGTCGAGGAAGATGGACCCCGCCAGCGCCTCGAACGCCCCGCACAGCAGCGGCGCGCGGTCCGCCCCGCCGCTGGCCGACTCGCCGCGTCCCATGTACATAAAGTGCCCCAGGTCCACCTCGCGGGCGAAGTGGGCCAGGCTCTTCTCCTTGACCAACGACGAGCGCAGGCTCGTCAACTGCCCCTCGCTCATCGTCGGGTAGCGGCGGTAGATGTGCTCGGCGGTGATGAAGTCGATGAGGGCGTCGCCCAGGAATTCCAGGCGCTCGTTGTCCGCGCCGCCGGGGGCAGGGTTCTCGTTGAGGTAGGAGCGGTGGGTCAGGGCCTGGGCCAGTAGGGTCTCGTCGTGAAAGATTACACCCAGGCGTTCTTGGAGGAGGTCGAGGTCATCCATACAGGCTACGTCAGACGTCAACGGAGCGCAGACGGGGAGAGCGGCGCGGGCGGCTCTCCCCGTCGTGCCCTCACGGCTCGTACTTCTTGATGACCAGCGTCGCGTTGTGGCCGCCGAAACCAAACGAGTTCGACAGAGCCACGCGGACATTCTGGCCGGTGCGGGCGGTATTGGGTACGTAATCCAGGTCACAATCGGGGTCGGGCGTATGGTAATTGACGGTCGGGTGAATGATGCCCGTCTCAATGGTCTTGATGCACACGACAGCCTCGACGGTGCCGGCCGCGGCGATGAGGTGGCCCGTCATCGACTTCGTAGCCGAGATGGGAACCTGGTAGGCGCGGTCGCCAAAGACGCGCTTGATGGCCAGCGTCTCAACCTTGTCGTTGAGCGGCGTCGAGGTGGCGTGGGCGTTGATATAGTCGACATCGTCGACCGTCAGACCGGCCTTCTTGAGCGCCCGCTGCATCGAGCGCGTCGCGCCCATGCCGTTCTCGTCGGGCGCGGTGACGTGATAGGCGTCGGCGCTCGCGCCGTAGCCGACGATCTCGGCCAGAATCTTGGCCCCGCGCGCCTGGGCGAACGCCAGGTTTTCCAGGATGAGGACGCCGCACCCCTCGCCGTAGACGAAGCCGTCACGAGTGCCGTCGAAGGGACGGCTGGCGTGTTCGCCATCGTCGTTGCGCGTCGAGAGGGCCCCCGTGCGGTGGAAGGCGGCGATGCCCAGCGGCGTGATGGTCGCCTCGCTGGAGCCGGCGATCATGGCCTCAGCGTCGCCGCGCCGCACGATCTCGAAGGCTTCGCCCAGCGTGTTATTGCCCGTCGCGCAGGCTGAGGTGATGGCGAAGTTCGGCCCGTAGGCCTTGTGGCGAATCGAGACCTGGCCCGCCGCGATGTCGGCAATCATCATCGTCGAAGACAGCGGGCTAACCCGCATCGGCCCCTTTTCGAGCAGCGTCTGCGACGCGTGCTCCAGTGTCGACAGACCGCCGATGCCCGTCCCAATCACGACGCCGATGTCCTCGCTGTGCTCGTCGACGTTCAAGCCACTGTGACACAGCGCCTGCTCGGCGGCGTCGATGGCAAACTGGACGAAGCGGTCCAGCTTGCGAGCATCTTTGCGGTCCATGAGGCGCTCGGGGTTGAAGTCCTTCACCTCGGCGGCGATGCGAACAGCGTAGTCGCTGGCGTCGAAGGCGGTGATGGCGCCGGTCCCGGTGCGCCCTTCAATGAGGCTGTTCCAGAAAGTGGTTACGTCGTTACCGATGGGTGTAACCACGCCCATGCCGGTCACGACGACACGGCGTGGATAGCCGTTATCCGAAGTCACGTTCCCTCCTCTGCGGATACCATCGTCCACCCCGTATCCGTCAGATTGGTTCATGTTAGCACAGGTATATCAGAGATGCAAAGGTCGGCCCTACTTGGCCGCCGTCGGTGCGATGCTCTCCGCACGCAGTGGGGCGCTGACCTCGTGCAGATGCTCCAGAATCTCGCGGTAGGACTGCAGGACACTCGTCTCGTGGTACGAGATGCCCTTGCGGCGGCAGAAGTCGACGACGATGGGCTGGGCCTCGCGCAGGCGGTTGCGGGGCATGCTGGGGAACAGGTGGTGCTCGATCTGGTAGTTCAGCCCGCCGTACCAGAAGTCGGTGACGGGGTGGGCGATGATGTTGCGCGAGGTGAGCACCTGCTTGCGCAAGAAGTCGACGTGGTTGTCCTTGGGCAGGACCGGCATCCCCTTGTGGTTGGGCGCAAAGACCGAGCTGTTGTAGATGCCAAACGTCATCTTGTGGACCAGGATGAAGGCGATGGCCTGCCAGAACGGCAGCGCGCTGAAGACGGCCAGGAAGTAGAGCGCGAAGTGGGCCAGCAGCAGGGTCGCCTCGGTCTGCCAGCCCTTGGGCCGCTTGCCAAACACCGTCTGGAAGGTGATGTTGTGCATGCCCAGGGCCTGGAGCGACGTGATGGGGATGAGGTAGTACGCCTGGTAGCGCACCAGGTGGCGGAACAAGCCCCGCTTGCTCAGCGCGTCCTCTTCGGTAAAGGCCAGCACCGGGATGTCGATGTCCGGGTCCATGTCGTCGACGTTGGGGTTGCTGTGGTGAGCGTTGTGCTTGTTGACCCACCAGAAGCGGCTCATGCCCAGCAGCAAATTGCCGCCCAGCAGCCCGACCAGGTCGTTCTTGCGGGTGTCGTCGAAGATCTGGCGGTGGCCCGCGTCGTGGCCGAGAAAGCCGATCTGGGTCGACATGATGCCCAGGTAGACGGCGTTGAGCAGCTGGACCCAGAAGTTGTCCACCGTGAACAGAATCACGAAGCTCAGGGCGAACAACGCCAGGGTCAGCAGAATCTTCATCGTGTAGTAGGCGGGCTGCTTGTCGAGCAGACCGCGGTCCTTAATCAGGCGCTTCAGTTCGGCGTAATCGGCATCGGGGTGGGAGTACGTTCGGGCGGCAGTGGCTCGGACGTTAGACATTCAGGCTCCTAGAGGTGTAGAGTCGGTGTCAATCGCTACATGGCCGTGCAGATGGCGGCTTACGGAGGATAAAACCCCGTGGGGAGCGAAAAGTGACGCAACGCGGCGTAGATTGACTACGTCGTCAGCCGAATCCCGCTCCCCGCGACCACCTCGCCAATCGAGTACGCCGGGACGCCGCGCCGCCCCAACTCGGCGACGAGGTCGGCGTGGCGGTCGGCCGCGACGGCCATGAGCAGCCCGCCCGACGTCTGCGGGTCGTAAAGCAGGTCAAGGGTGGGACCGTCCACATTCCCCACGACCGTCACCTTGTCCCGCAGCCACGACTTATTGCGGTTCGCGCCGCCGGGTAACTGGCCCGCGTCGGCGTAGCCACGCGCCCCGCTCATGAGCGGAATGCTAGCGACGGCGAACTGGAAGGCCACGCCGCTCGCGTCGGCCATCTCGTAGGCGTGGCCGAGCAGACCGAAGCCCGTGATATCCGTCGCGGCGTGGACGCCGACGGCCTGCATGGCGTGGGCAGCCTCGCGGTTGAGGGCGGTCATCCAGCGCACGCACTCGGCGAGATGCTCGGGCGCGACGGTCTGGTTACGGCCCGCTGTGGTAATGACGCCGCTGCCCAGGGGCTTGGTGAGGACGAGGCGGTCGCCCACCTGGGCGCCGCCCTTCGTCACTACGCGCGCCGGGTCGACCAGGCCCGTGACGGCCAGGCCGTACTTTGGCTCGTCGTCGGTCACGGTGTGGCCGCCGGCGATGATGCCGCCCGCCTCGGCGACCTTCTCCGCGCCGCCGCGAAAGATCTCGGCCAGGATATCCGCCGGCAGACCGCTGGGGAAGCCCGCCACGTTGATCGCCAGCAGCACGTCGCCGCCCATGGCGTAGACATCGCTCATGGAGTTGGCGGCGGCGACCGCGCCGTAGGTGTAGGCGTCGTCGACGACGGGCGGGAAGAAGTCCGTCGTCAGGATGAGCGCCTGGCGGTCGTTGAGGCGGTAGACGGCGGCGTCGTCGCTCACGGCCAGCCCGACCAGCAGGTCGGGGAACAGGCCCGGCGCGCCGAAGACTTGTTTGATGGGGCGCAACACGTGCGCCAGGGCCTCCGGGCCCATTT
>CAZLBQ010000391.1:0-6251 GCA_964557745.1 uncultured Anaerolineales bacterium | reverse complement strand
TCAGCATGAACGGCAACCGCTGGGTCGGCCCCGGCCACAACTTCGTCTTCCAGGACGCGGCCGGCCAGGATTGGTTCCTGTACCATGCCGTCGACCGCTTCGACCCCTACTTCGCCGGCTCGGTGGGCTTCACCAAGCGCCCCGTCCTCATGGACCGCCTGGACTGGGTGGACGGCTGGCCGACGGTGCGCGCCGGCGCGTGGGCGTCGGACGGGCCGCAGCCTGCGCCCGCCACCCGCGCCGACGAGACGACGCCCGAAACCCAATTGACCTCCCTGAACTGGGAGCGCCGCCTTCCGGTGGGCAACCTCTCGGACGACTTCACCGCGCCCAACCTCAACCCGCGCTGGACGTGGGTCCGCCCGCCGGACGCCGCGACGTTCGGGCTGAGCGAGGGGACATTCCGCTTCGACACCCAGGACGCCGACTTATACGTCGACAGCAACAACGCGTCCGTGCTAACGGAGGCCACCCCCGAAGGCGACTACGCCGTCGAGACAAAGGTCAAGCTGAACCTGCCGCCGGAAGGGTGCTGCCACAACTACGTCCAGGCCGGCCTGGTCATCTACGGCGACGACAACAACTTCATCAAGCTGACCCACGTCTCCATCTGGGAGACACGCCAGACCGAGTTCGCCAAAGAGGTGTTCCCCGTGCCCAGCGGCTTCCCGCGCTACGGCAACACCGTCGTCGGCCCGCCCGATGAGTGGACGTACCTGCGCATCGAGAAGCGCCGCCAGGGTGACGAGGAGGCGTACACAGGCTTCACCAGCCGCGACGGGCAGACGTGGACGCGTGGCGGGACGTGGACCCACAATCTCGGCCCGAACGCCAGGATTGGGTTGGTGGCGATGGGGGGCACGGGCTTCACCGCCAACTTCGACTACGTGCATGTCTTTCGCTTGACGCCGCGCTGGCGTACCCCGTAACCGGAGCGTTCGATGCCCGCCGCGACCTACCACAACCCTGTCTTCAACCACGCCTGCCCCGACCCCTTCGTGCTCAAGGTGCGCGGCGCGTATTGGGCCTACTGTAGCGGCATCTGGCACGACGGGCGCTGCTTCGGCGTCCTCCATTCGCCCGACCTGGTCACCTGGCAGGACGTGGGCGGGGCGCTGACGCCGCTGCCCGGCGACCACCCCTGCTACTGGGCGCCCGAGGTCAGCATTCTCAACGGGCGCTTCTACCTGTACTATAGCGTCGGCAACGAGACGCGCATGGAACTGCGCGTGGGCGTTGCCGACCGCCCCGAGGGACCGTTTGTCGACAGCGGCCACCGCCTGACGACGGAAGACTTCGCCATCGATGCCCACGTCTTCACCGACGACGACGGCCGACGTTACCTGTTCTACGCGACCGACTTTCTGGACCACAGCCACATTGGCACCGGCACGGTGGTGGACCGGCTGCTCGACCCGTTTACGCTGGCCGGGCAGCCGCGCCCCGTGACGCGCGCCCGCTTTGATTGGCAGGTCTACGACCCCCACCGTGCCGAGAAGGGCGGTGTGCGCTGGCATACCGTGGAAGGCTCGTTTGTCCTCAAACGCAAGGGCCGCTACTACCACATGTTCAGCGGTGGCAATTGGCAGAACGTGACCTATGGCGTTGGCTACGCCGTCACCGATGACATCAACACGCCCGACGAGTGGGAACAGGTGTGCGACGGCCAACATGTCCTGCCCATCCTGCGCACCATCCCCGGCCAGGTTGTCGGGCCGGGTCACAACTCCGTCGTGCGCGGCCCCGACAACCGGCAACTGTTCTGTGTCTACCACCGCTGGGCCGACGACGCCAGCGCCCGCGTCATGTGCATCGACCGCCTGGAGTGGGTGGGCGAGCGGCTGACCGTCCTGGGGCCAAGCACATCACCCCAGCCAGCGCCCCTGCCGCCGACGATCCAGGGCTTCGGCGCGGACGGCGGCGGCCTGGGGCCTGATTGGGAAACGACAGGCGGCGAGTGGCGCGTCGAGGGCGGGCAGGCGGCGCAGACGTCCAACGCCGGGTCGTGTAGCGGGCGGCGCCCTCTGCCCGCCAGTAGCTTCACGCTGGAACTGGGCGTGCGTGCGCTGGCCGACCCCAGCGGTCGCGGCGGCTACGGCCTGAGCCTGTACACCGCCAGGGGACCGGCCCTGGCTTTGACGTTGCTGCCCGGCAGCCGCGAGGCCCTGGTGGCCTGGCACGGCCGCGAGGGCTTGACCCAGGAGACGCTAACCCTGCCGGCGGAGTTTGAGGCGGGGGTGGACCATCTGGTGCGCCTGACGCTCGATGGGGGAGCGGCCACACTCAGCCTTGACGACATTGCCCTGCGCTGGCAGGGGTGGCTCGACGTCCAGCCCACCGGCCTGGCGCTGCGTACCCTCAACATGAGCGCCGCCTTCACCAGCTTCGAGCTAACCGTCGGCTGGGAAGACCTGTTTGACCACCCGGCTGCTTCGGTCGCCGCTCTGGGGTGGGAGAGTATCAGGCGTGACGGGCCATGGACGCTGGCCGCGGGCGAGTTGTGCTACCACGGCTCAGGAGAGGGCACGCTAGTCAAGGGGCTGCCCCTGCCAGCCTACGAACTGGTCGTCAACGCCTGCCTAGACCCGACGGCCGCCGGCAGCTACGGCTTCTACCCGGCCGTTGCCTCTGATGGGACCGGCCTGTGTCTGAGGCTCGTCCAGGCGGCGGATGGCTGGGCGCTGGTGGTGGACGGCGGCGGTGGGGCGCGCTGGCCGCTGCCGGAGTTCGATCCCCACGTCTATCAACAGTTTCGCTTCCGCAAGGGCAACGGGCGCCTGGTTGTGCAGTGGGAGGCGCAGCCGCTGGGCGAGATGGCCGTCTCGGCTGAGCCGACGCGCGTTGGGCTGTGGGCGCGTGGCAAGGCGGCGTTTGAGATGGTGCGCGTCACCGCCATGCCTGACGACTTGTAGAGCGGAACGATTCGCCGTCTGCAGCGTTTAGAATAGTGTGACGTATACACCACGCATACTCAAGGAGGAGAGGCGGTCATGCGGGATTTGACGCTCGGTCTAGGGGCCGAGGATTTCATCTGGGCGACGGGCATCGAGGATACGTTTATCCCGCAGACGCGGCGTGGGTACCGCCCCCTCGACGAGTACGAATTGATGGGGCACTACGAGCACTGGCGCGAGGACCTGGCGCTGACCCGTGAATTAGGCGTGCGCGCCATCCGCTGGGGCGTACCCTGGTATCGCGTCGAGCCGGCCCAGGGCGAGTTCGACTGGCGCTGGGCGGACCAGGTCATCCCCTACCTGGTCGAAGACCTTGGCGTTACCCCCATCATCGACCTGATGCACTACGGCTGCCCCTACTGGCTGCGCCGCGAGTTCGTCAACCCCGACTACCCCCAGGCCGTGGCCCGCTACGCCGCCGCCTTCGCCCAACGCTATGGGCGCCTGGTTCGCTGGTATACCCCCCTCAACGAACCCCTCATCAACGCCTACATGTGCGGCCGACAGGGCGTCTGGCCCCCCTACCTGCGCGGCGAGGAGGGCTACGTCCAGGTCCTCATCCAGGTCACGAAGGGCATCGTCCAGACGGTGGCGGCCATCCAGGCCCAGGTTCCGCAGGCGGTCATGGTCCACGTCGAGGCCACCGGCCTGAGCCGCGCGGCGCGCGCCGACCTGCACGCCCTGGCGGTCGAGGAGCAGCGACGCGGCTACATCGTGTACGACCTGCTCACCGGCCGCGTCACGCCCGACCACCCCCTGTTCCCCTGGCTCGTCCGCCACGGCGCGGGTCCCGATGACCTGGAGCGCCTGGCGCGCGCGCCCCTGGCGCTGGATGTCATGGGCATGAACTTCTACCCGCAGTGGTCGACCAAGCAATTGTATGTCACACCGGAGGGGCGGCTGGGCTACCGCAACGTCGAGACCGACGGCAGCGGCTTCGCCGCCCTCATCCAGGACTACTACGAGCGTTACCAGACGCCCATCATCATCACCGAGACGAGCGCCAAGGGCGCGGAAGAGGTCCGCGCCCACTGGCTCGAAGCCTCGGTAGCGGCGGTCAAGCGGCTGCGCGGGCAGGGCATCCCCGTGGTCGGCTACACCTGGTTCCCCCTGTTCACGATGATCGACTGGGACTATCGAACGGGCCGTCAGCCGCTCGCCAACTACCGCCTCGACCTCGGCTTGTACACCCTGGCCGACGTCGCCAACGGGAGCCGCTGGCGCGCGACGCCGCTCGTCGCCCAGTACCAGGCGTACTGCCGCGACTCCCACGCAGCGGTCGGCGACGTGGCCGACGTGGCGCGCGCTCCCGCGTGAGAGTCTGGGCAGACAGAATGGACAGAGTTCCTCTGTTAGTAGTTGGCTCGCAGGGTTGGCTCGCAGGCGTCGGAGGCCAGGTGGTCGATGAGGTCGTGGAGCATCGCCACCGCCACTGGCTCTTGACGTAACATCTCGCGGAGGGCGAACGTCGTCATTACCACCCGCCCCTTTCCATAGCGGAACTGAACGGTGTGGACGGCCGGGTGACGCACCCAGCCGCTAATCATGCCGGCCAGGAAGTCGGGCTGCACGGCCGCGTCCTCGACCGGCAGACCCAGGATGGTGCGCAAGGGCATGATGCGCATGAAGGGCAGTCCCAACGGGTTGCTCACCGGCAGGCGGCGGTGGACGTCGGGCCGCAGCCAGGTGAAACTGCTGATCCAGGACCCGCTGTACGCGCCGCCGCGCCCTTGCGTCCAGAAGAAGGGGCTGGGGCCGGCGCTGAGGTAGAGCAGCCGCCCGCCGTCGCGGACCCAGCGCAGGAGGTCGGCGCTGGGGTAGTTGGAGACGGCCACCGCGGTGTCGGCGGATAGGAAGTCGGTGGTGGGATAGCCGAGCCGCCGCAGGGCGCTCTCTAGAGGCTCGCCGCCGCCCTCGCCGTGGCCGCCTGCCGAAGGCCCACTCACGTCGTCCGGCGCGCCCCAATCGGTACTGCTGGGTACGAGGCTGGGCGCGGCGGCAATGGCTGCCGTGCGGAACGGCGCGTCGCTGCCGACGACGGCCAGTGGCAGGCGGTAGGCGGGCTGGCGCGCGGCGGCGGGCAGGGTGAGGATGTTGACGTGGCTCTGGGCCAGGGAGCGGCCGTCGGGCGCGTGCAGAGCGAAGCGCAGCGCGACAGTCTCGGCCTGGCTCATCTGCGGGAGTCGCGCCCGCAGCAGCCCGAGTACGGCGACCTCACCGCGCGCTAGCGGCGGAGTCTCGGTTTCCCCACTCGGTCCGTCGTCGCCGATCTCAAAGCGCAGGCACGCGCCAGACCAATCAGCGCGGCTGTAGTGCGAGCCGTGAACACACACGCGCAAGCGCTCGTCGTCCCAGGCGGCGTAGCGTTCGGGTTGCGGCGCCAGCACGTCGGGCGCGTTGAGGCTGGCGAACACGTCGTGGTAGACCTTGGGCTGGCGCTCGAAATCAAGCAGCCCGTTGCTCTCCCAGTAGGCGTCGGTGAACTCGGTAATCACGTAGCCGCTGATGGCTGGCTGGCGGCGCATGGCCTCGATCTCAAACTGCATGGCCTCGAACTGATGCCACTGGGTGGCCGTCGCATACGCCTCGTAATCGGCCCAGATCTTGTCCAGACCGAGTTGAGCGAAACGGGCCTCGACGCCGCTCGGCCACCCTGCCTCCCCCTCCCACGGCGACCACCACGCCCCGATGTCGAACCACGCCGGCTCGCTGCCGTCCGCCTGGCGCAAGGCGCGCAGCGACGGCAAGCCCCAGTTGCCAAACTCTGACAGGATGAGCGGCTCGCGGCCCGTGCGCTGGGCGTCCCCCTGGCTGGAGTACGTCCACAGCGGGCGTAGTCCGAACTGCTCGACGGTGCGCTCGAAGTTGCGCGCCTGGTCGGGGATGTTGGCGTAGACGTGGAAGTCGTCGAGGTCGCTCTTGACGTGGATGTTCGGCCCCCAGGCGTGCCCACAGGCCGAGTTGTCGACGACGAGCCGTGTCGGGTCGAGCGCCTTGCAGCGGTCAACCATCGCGGCCACCCAGGCGCGGTCCTCCGCGCTCAGCGGTAACGACGTCCCCCAGTCCTCATTGACAATGGTCCAGATAATCAGCGACGGATGGTTGAAGTCGCGCCGCACCATCTCTTCAAGCGTCTGCTCGACGCGGCGCTTGATGGCCTCGTCCAGCGCCAGTTGATCACGGTGGACGGTGCCCTTGGTGAAGAAGGTGCGCCACGAGGGAATCTCAGCCCACACCAGCAAGCCCATCTCGTCGGCCAGGTCCAGGTAGCGCGGGTCGGGCGGCTTGATGTGGCAG
>CAZLBQ010000390.1:0-6274 GCA_964557745.1 uncultured Anaerolineales bacterium | reverse complement strand
AGCTTGTCGAGGATCTGGCTGACGTAATTGCGGATCGTGCCCTCGGAGAGGGCTAGCCGCGCTGCAATCTCCCGGTTCGACATCCCCCGCGCCAGCAGTTGTAGAATCTCGCGCTCGCGTGAATTGAGGGTCTCAGGGAGCGTCGTGTCGTGGACGACCACCTTGTCGGCAATCAAGGTCAGCAGCTTGCCCGCCACGTGGGGGTCGACGAAGGAGTGGCCGGCGACGGTGCCCTCGATGGCCTGAATGAGCGTCGCGCGGGGCGTGTCCTTGAGGAGATAGCCCGCGGCGCCCGCCCGCACCGCGTCTAGTACCCACTCGTCCGCGTCATACGTCGTCAGAGCCAGCACGCGCACCGCCGGGAACTGGCGACGAATCAGGCGCGTGGCCTGGATCCCCGTCATACGCGGCATGTTCAAGTCCATCAGCACCAGGTCGGGGCGGGTCTCGGCCACCATCTCGACGGCCCGCGCGCCGTCCTCCGCTGCGCCGACGACTTCCATGCCCGGCGCCGTCCGCAGAATCGCGCTCAACCCCTCGCGCACGACAGCCTGATCATCGCAAATGAGCACGCGAATCATGGGTGTACCTCAGCCTCTGACAGTTAATTGCACGGTCGTTCCCTGGCCCACCTGGCTGGTGATCACCAATGCCCCGCCCAACATCTCGACGCGTTCCCGCATCCCGCGCAGGCCAAAGCGCTGGTCGTCGTCCACGCCGGCTACATCGAACCCGCAGCCGTCGTCCGCGACGGTCAGGGTCACGGCGTCGTCCACCCGCGTGAGCGCCACCCGCAGGCGCGTTGCCTGGGCGTGGCGCGCCACATTCTCCAAGGCCTCTGCCGCGACGCGATAGACACACTGCTCCTGCTCCGGCGGCAGGGCGTCCAGGTGGGCCGGCGCGGCCAGGTCCAGTTTCAGCCCGCCGCGCGCCGCCGTCGACCGCGCCAGGTTGGCGATGGCCACCGGCAGGCCGACCTCGTCGAGCGGGCTGGCGCGTAGGGACTTCAAGGCGCGCCGCGCCTCCCGCAGGCCAATGCGCGTCGACTCCTCGGCCTGTTCCAAGAGGGCGCGGGCGCCCGGCGGGTCGGCATCCCACAACGCGGCGACGGCTTCCAACTGCACGGCGACGGCCGACAGGGAGTGGGCCAGCGTGTCGTGCATCTCACGAGCCAGGCGGTTGCGTTCCTGGGTCACCGCCAACCGCTCCGCCGTCGCGCTGAACTGGGCCAGCTTGCGGTTCGCCTCGGCCAGAGCCTGCTGTTGCCGACGCTGCCGTTGGAGCAGCCAGCCGACGCCCAGGGCTACTCCAACCACCGTCACGGTGCGGGCGGCGAAGAGGGCGACAAACAGCGGGAAGAGCGGACTGTCGGGGGGCACGAACGGCAGGCTCAAGACGCCGTCGGCCAGCGAAAGGATGACCGCCGAAGCGACCGTCCAGCGCAGCGAGTACTGCCACACCACCAGCAAGGTGATGACGTGGAAGATAAACCATAGGCGCACGAGCAGCAACAGGGAGTTGAGTTGGTGAGAGGCAGGCGGCGTCAGCCAGGCCAGGGTGATGTATTTCTCCAGGATGAAGTTGACCGAGCCGAGGACCAGGATGATGGGCAGGAAGGCGCGGCCCAGCCGTCGCGGCGCCGCTGGCCACCAGGCCAGGGCGAGCAGCACCAGCGGCGCCGGGAGCGCGAAGAGCAGCCAGGTCGCCAGCGGCAGCGTGATGCCCATCATTGTGCCGACCGGCCGCCGCAGCAGCAGCGGGCCTACCGCGACCGCGAGGGTCAGGATCCGGATCACTCGCACCACGTCAGGCTCAACCGTTGGTTTCATGCCTGTTATCATAGCACAAAATCGGACGAGACGGTTGTCCCGCGCTTTGATATGACAATTGTCACCTCGCCCACATGACAGGGGACACTAGCGAGCGAACGAAGAGTCTGGTAAGATGGGACATGACATCCTTGCAGCCCCGGAGAGGGTCATGCCACGAGAAGACAACGAGGGCAGTCGCTGTGACTATCACGCCTATCTGGTGCGGATGCGCCGAGTGAACGGTAGCGCTACGTGGCAGATCATCGCCAGGGATGTCGAGACGGGAGATGAGTTCCCATTTGGGAGCGCCGAGAGTCTGCTCGAATTCTTTCGCGCGCAGATGACCAACAGCCACCCGGCTCGGGGAGCGCGTTAGGGCGCTCACGTCGTTCGTCAGGTTGCTCTGCATAGGGGAGGGTAGTCGTATGTCGCCGTCTCGCCGCGTCCGCCTCGCTGCGGTTCTTGTCGTGGTCCTTGTCCTCGGCGGCTTCGTCTTTCGCACCCCCGACGCCTCGCAGGCGAAGGGGGACTCGTTTGTCGGGGCCTGGGACCAGGCCCGCGCGGCCGGCTCCTACCGCTTCAGCGCCGACATCCAGCAGACGTTGCTGCCCCGCGCTCGCCCCGACATGGTCGGCCAGTCGGAGCAGCGGGTGAACGTCGTGGCCCAGGGCGAGGTGCAGCTGCCCGACCAGTCGCGCCTCCAGCTCCAGATCAGCCAGGGCCTGTCCAGCGTCCCGCCCCTGACACTCATCCAGCGCGGCGACCAGACCTTCATGCAGAAGGGCGACACGCTCGAACTGGTCCAGAACCCGGTTGGCGCCCTCGCCCCGAGCGTGGACTTCATGGGCTACCTGGCGGCGGCGGAGAACATCCGCCCGCTAGAGCCGGCGCCCCTGCCCGGTTCCGCGTCTTCCGCTCTCCTGACCCACTACGCCTTTGATGTCAGCGGCGCGCGCTTCGCCGACTATCTCCGCGCCGAGCTTGCCGCCCGCGTTCAGCGCGAGGTCGGCACGACGGTCACGATTGCTGTCCCCGACAGCCTCAGCCGCCTGGGCGGCGTGGGTGAGTTGTGGGTCGACGCCGAGGGCTTCCCCCAGCGCCAGGTCCTCGACCTCGTCATCCCCCAGACCACCGACGCCTACGACGCCCGCGCCCGGCTGGTCATCGACTTCCGTGACTTTGGGCAGGTGACGGCCCTTCCCCAGCCCGTGCGCGGCGGGGACGGCCAGTGGCGCGTGGCGGGCGGCGGCCGGGCAGCAGCGGCGAATGGCGCTGCCCCGGCGGCCGATCAGACGCCGCCCGCTCTCATCGCCCTCGCCCCCTCAACCCTCATCCTCTTCGGCCTGACCGCCCTCATTGCGATTGTGATTGTGGCCCGCCGCCGGCGGGCGCTCTACGCCCTAGTCGTCGGCGTGACGGTGACCAGTATGCTCGTCAGCCCGCTCCTCCAGGCGCTGCGGGTGATTGACTTCAGCGAGCGGCGGGCCGAGGCGGCGTCCGCCCAGCCCCTGACCGATGCCCTAGGGCTGACCGAGAATGGGCGGCCTCTCGACAGCAGCGTGCCCGGGATGCCCAGCGCCTCGCCCATAGCTGCCCAGACGGCGACGACGACGGCTCAGCGCATCCTGGCCTGCGGCGACGGGGCCGACGGCGTCGACAGCGACAACGACGGCCTCAGCGACCGCGTCGAGAGCTGCCTGGGCACGGACGCGTATAACGACGACACCGACGGCGACGGTCTGAAAGACGGCGTCGAAGTGACGGGCTTCTCGTACGGCGGCAAGACGTGGTTTAGCGATCCCCTCAAGGTCGACTCCAACGCCGATGGCCGCAGCGATCTCGAAGAGTGGCCAAGGTCGGCGGGCGGTCAGTCGGCGGTCATCGACACCGACAACGACGGGGTGCCCGACCTGTGGGACATGGACGACGACGGCGATGGCGTCGACGACAACCTCGACCTGTCCCCGACGTCGGCGACGGGGTTTGCCGGCTCGTTCAACCTGCAGACCCAGAACCCGAGCTTCGACGGCGCGCAGTACATCGAAATCCAGCTCCAGCCCCAGCGGCCCGGCGCGGGCCAGCAGGACCACCTGCGCTTCGGCAGCGCGACCTTCAACTGGCCCAGCGACGACAAGGGGACGATCGCCGACCTCGACGACTCCACCAAGGACCTGCAGCTTATCCCGGTCCTCCAGGTCGATACCACGGTCGTGCCGCCCTCGGACCTGGCGCAGAAGTACGGCGTGACCGTCTTGCGCGAGGGCAGCGTGACGCGGCTGATTGTGCCGCTGGCGGCCGTGAGCGCGAACACGACCACCGGCGGCGACCGCACGATCTACGACCGCGTCCAGGCGTTTTACGCCAAAGTGGGCTATGGTCCGAATCAGCAAGCCGATATCCGCTGGACGAAAATGAAGCTGGTGTGGATGGTGCAGGCGACCCTGGACAGCTACGTCCGCTGCGCCGACCCGGACACCCCGTCGTCCACCACCTGCCAGGTCGCCAGCACGACCAGCGCGATTCAAACGTATGAGGACAGCTTCCGCCTGAGCGGCTTGCGCGTGACCAAGAGCCGCGCCTTCGAGAGCGCCATCTTCGGCACGCCCCAGTTCCCGCTCGAGGACCAGCAGCTCTTCAACTTCAACCTGGCCTTGAGCGGCCTGTTCATGAGCACGGCCACCCTCCCCAACCAGGCCCCCGGCGAGACGTTCCTCCAGGAAGTCCAGCAGCGCTTCACCAGCCCCAACACCCCCAGCAGCTTGCGCTGGGGCGTGGCCGACACGACCACCGTCGCCGTCTCCCGCACCGTCTACACCCATCACGATGAGGGCATCGCGGGTGTCAGCGCGGCAGCTCAGAGTTTCCTGGCCGCGAACTACCCGGACAGCGTGTATGGGGCAGCCCGCTGCTCCGACAGCTCCGCCAACCAGTTTAAGTGCGCCATGCTCGCCCTGGCCGTCGAGGAGCAGACGGCGGTCACGGGCCTGGAAGACCTGTCGTCCCTGGACCCCGCCGGCCTCGTCGTCAACATCGGGGAGACGCCGTTGACCACAGTCCGCTCGTGGCGCATGATGGGCTACGAGGAGGCGAGCGGCCAGTGGCAGGCCATGTCGCCTGAGCGGACCATCGACGTCATGAACCAGCGCTACTCGGGGGCGGCGCTGCAAGCGCTGCTGACCGAGGCCCGCCAGACCTACCCCCTGCTGACCCTGGCCGACATGCGCTTCTTGATCTACATCGCCTACGCGTCGGCCACGACGGGCGCGTCACGCCCGGTCCAGGTCGGCGCGCTCAATCTACTGCTGGATGAGCAGGTCGAGGACAGGATCATCGGCATCGTCAGGCTCCAGGCCGCGCGCACCCCCACCTACTTCGGCGGCGTGCTGGGGGCCTCCCAGTATCTTCAGGACCTGCGTAACTCTTACAAGGCTCTCAACTCCCTGCGCGAACCGGACGAGTTGCCTCTCGTCCAGGCCGAGCAGGCCGCGTATTTGCGCTCGCAGACGTATTGGGCGCGGACGGGGCAGGTGGCGGCAGTGGCAGGCGGTGTCCTGCTGGCCGGCGCATTGATTCTGCAGGCGGTCCAGCAAGCGTGCCTGGACCGCAACGCCCCGCCTGGGACCGAGCCGCGCGACACGTGCAACCTGGACCGGGAAGCCATCAAGATCGCCAGCATTACCATCGGGGCTGCCCAGCAGGCGGTGGCGGTGGTGACCTTGATTGTGACCATCAAAGGCTTCACGCAGGCCAGCGCGCAGACGGGCGCGCAGGCGGGCAGCCTCCTGGCGAGCTTCAAAGCGGCCGGCAATGTTGCTAAGGGGATGGCGATCCTGGGGCTTGTCATCCAGCTCGCCGTCATCTGGACGTCGTTTGGTCTGGTAGCCGCCAAGACGACGCCTGGTTCGATTGCCTTCAACATGGCCCTGGCGAGTGCGATTGTCGCCACCATCATCGCCGTGATCTTCTTCGCGCTGGCGTTTGTGCCGGGCGTCAACATTGTGGTGGCGATTATCGGCATCATTGACGGCATCGTCAGCCTGGCCACCAATGGCCGGTTCAGCCTCACCGCCTTTCTCATCGAAGGCATCCTCAAGGTCTTCTACGACATCGATTTGCTGGCCAACATCACCGGCACGGAGAGCCTGGGGAGTACCAGCGGCCTGACAACGCCGGGCCAAGGTGTGGTGCCCGGCAATAGCTTTGAGTACCGCGATACCTTCAGCACGTCGTTCTCGGGCAGCCGCGTCTCGTCTAGCGATGCCAACGCCTGGATGGAGCTGCGCGGCCAGGTGCCGAGTGGCGGCGCGTCCGTCAATCCGTCGCCCGTTAACCAGAGCGCCTTCACCTGTATACGCGGCGAGGACCAGACGTATACCGTGCCAGGCCTCGGCGTGACGGCCACGATTGGGACTTCGACGGGCACGAACGACGCGTGCGTGAGCTTCCGTTTCACGGACCCCAGG
>CAZLBQ010000389.1:0-6289 GCA_964557745.1 uncultured Anaerolineales bacterium | reverse complement strand
CCATTCGCCAGCAGGTAGCGCGGCGACTCGGGGATGGTGCGCCGAATCCAGAACGCGATGAGGCCGGGCACGGCGGACAGCGCCAGGACGATGCGCCAGCCGTCGTCGGGGTAACGCGGGATGATGAGCCAGGCGAGCGCCGCGCCGACGACCGTCCCCAGCGCCCAGAAGCTCTCCAGGAAGACGAGCCAGCGGCCGCGCTGGCGGGTGGGCAGGAACTCGGCGGTGATGGCGTAGTCGACGGGCAGTGTGCCGCCGATGCCGAAGCCCGTCACCAGGCGGGCCAGGAGGAGCAGTTCGTAGCTGGGCGCGGCGGCGCTCAGCAGCGCTCCAACCGAGCCAATGAGGATGGTCGAGACGAACACCCGCCGCCGCCCGACGCGGTCGGCGACCGTGCCCCAGAACCACGCGCCGATCATCATGCCGATGAACAGGGCCGTCGCCAGGAAGCCGGCCTGGTCACGGCTCAGGCCCCAGTACGCCGTCAGCGACGGCAGCACGAAGCCGATGAGCAAGACTTCCATGGCGTCGGCCGCCCAACTGACGCCCGCCACGGCCAGCAGCTTGCGCTGGAAGCGGCCCAGGCCGATGCGGTCAATGGCTTGATCGAGACTCAGTTCCGTCACGGCTATGCTTGACTCCGTACTCCCATAGACCTGACAGGTTTCGGAAACCTGTCAGGTCTATGCTTTCCTACTTCGCCGCCTTCGTGTCGCGCAGGGCGATGTGCAGTTCCTTCAACTGCCGGTCGTCCACCTCCGACGGGGCCTGGGTCATCAGGTCCACGGCGGCCTGCGTCTTGGGGAAGGCGATAACCTCGCGGATGTTGGGCGCGTCGGCCATGAGCATGGCGATGCGGTCGATCCCCAAAGCGATGCCGCCGTGGGGCGGCGCGCCGTACTCGAAGGCGTCCAGCAGGTGGCCGAACTGCGCCCGCGCCTGTTCCATGGTGAGGCCCAGTAGGCTAAAGATCTTCTCCTGCACGTCGCGGCGGTGGATACGGATACTGCCGCCGCCCGCCTCGTAGCCGTTCATGACGACGTCGTAGGCTTGAGCACGAACCTTGCCAGGCTCGGTGTCCAGGAGCGGCACGTCCTCCGGGCGCGGCGAAGTGAACGGGTGATGGACCGAGTCCCAGCGACTCTCGTCGGCGTTCCACTCGAAGAGCGGCTGGTCGATGACCCACGCGCAGGCCATGATCTGGTCGTCCATGAGCTTCAGGCGCCGCCCAATCTCCAGGCGCAGGCGGCTCAGCGACTCCGCGACGACGCCCGGCTGCGCGGCCACAATCAGGACCAGGTCGCCCGGCTGGGCCTCGGCGCGCGTCTGGATGGCTTGCTGCTCGGCTTCAGTCAGGAACTTGAGGACGGATGACTTGGGGCCGTCGGCGTGGTAGGCGATGGTGGCGAGGCCTTTGGCCCCCGCCGCCTGAGCGATGGCCTGCAGTTCGTCCACCTGGCGGCGGCTGTAGTCGGCCAGGCCGGGGCCGCGCACGGCCTTGACCTGACCGCCCGCCGCGATGGTGTCGCGGAACACGCCAAAGTCGCTGTGGGCGACAACGTCGGACAGGTCCACCAGCGGCAGGCCGAAGCGCAGGTCGGGCTTGTCGTTGCCGTAGCGGGCCATGCTCTCGGCGTAGCTCAGGCGCGGGAAGGGCCTCTGCATGACCGTCTTGCCCAAGCTCTCGACGATGGTGATGACCAGCCCTTCGATGAGGCGCAGGATGTCCTCGCGCTCGATGAAGGCCATCTCCAGGTCAAGCTGGGTAAACTCGGGCTGACGGTCGGCGCGCAGGTCCTCGTCGCGGAAGCAGCGGGCGATCTGGTAGTAGCGGTCCATGCCCGCCACCATGAGCAACTGCTTGAGCTGCTGGGGCGACTGGGGCAGGGCGTAGAACTTGCCGGGCTGGACGCGGCTGGGCACCAGGTAGTCGCGCGCGCCTTCCGGGGTGCTCTTGATCAGGATGGGTGTCTCGACCTCGACAAAGCCGCGCTCGTCCAGATAGCTGCGGATGGTGCGGATGAGGCGGTGGCGCAGGATGAGGTTGCGCTGCATGCGCGGGCGGCGCAGGTCGAGGTAGCGGTATTTGAGGCGCAGCGCCTCGTCCACGTCCTGCTCGATGGCGATGGGCACCGGCGGCGTCTTGGCGGGGTTGAGGACTTCGAGCGTGTCGGCCATGACCTCGATGTCGCCGGTGGCGAGGTCGGGGTTGTGCTGACCTTCGGGGCGGGCGCTGACGACGCCGGTGACGCGGATGACCCACTCACTCCCTAGACGAGTCGCCTGGGCATGGGCTTCGGGCGCGCGGGCCGGATTGAAGACGACCTGGGTGATGCCGTCGCGGTCGCGCAAGTCGATGAACACCAGCCCGCCGTGGTCGCGGCGGCGGTGGACCCAGCCGGTGAGAGTGACAGTCTTGTCAACATCGGCGAGCCGCAGCTCGCCATTGGTATGAGTGCGCAGCACACGAGCCTCCAAGCCCTGGCGGGCTCGACGAAAGATGAAAGATATAAGAGACGAAAGACGAAGGACCAAAGACGAAGCATAGCCAGGAATCGTCTCTGGTCCTCTGTCGTTGGTCATTCGTCAACCGCTAATGATAGGCGGGAAGACAGTTACGGTCAAGAAAAGAGAGACGGCATGGTTGACAACGATGCCCTTTTGTGTATGCTTGAGGCCCCCCCGGGTGTCAACTCAGCAGGTCGTTGTCGTCCTGAAAGGAGAAACAGGGTATGCTGCACCATCGCAGGTCTCGTTGGGTGTCGGCCCTCGTCTTGCTCGCGCTGCTGCTGGCGAGCGCCGCCCTGCCGCTGGCCGCCGCGCCAGCCCCGCAGAATCCCCCCACGTCGCTGCAGGCCATGTTCGCCGCTGCCGCCAAGGAGTTCGGTGTCCCTGAGAACCTCCTGCTCGCCGTCTCCTACAACCTGTCGCGCTGGGAGCACCATGGCGGGCAGCCCAGCGCCTCGGCTGGCTATGGCCTGCTGCACCTGACTCAGGCGCCCCGCGCCGTGGAGGATGCCAAGGGGCTGGGCGAGACGACTGCGAAGGCGGGGGCGAGTAAAGCGCCCACCCTGCAGACGCTGGCGAAGGCAGCCGGCCTGACCGGCATGAGCGCCGCCACCCTCAAGGCCGACCCGTACCAGAACATTCGGGGTGGCGCGGCCCTGCTGGCGCAGTACGCCCGCGAGACGACCGGCGGCCTGCCGAGCAACCTGGCGGGGTGGTACGAGGCCGTGGCCCGCTACAGCGGCTCGCCCAACGCGGCCAACGCCCACAGCTTCGCCGCCGCCGTCTACGAGACACTCCAGACGGGCGTGACCCACACCACGACGGGTGGCGAGACGCTGTCCATCGCGCCAACGGTGGTCCAGGGCCTCCCGCCCGCCAAGACGGACGACGTGCCGACGCCGTCGACACCGCCGGAGTGCCCCGCCGGTCTCGTCTGCCACTTCATCCCCGCCGCTTATGTCATCAATACCCCCGGCGACCCGACCGACTATGGCAACTACGACCTGGCCGACCGCGAGGCCAACGGCCTCGACGTGCGCTATATCGTCATCCACAATACGGAGACGAGTTACAACGAGGCCATCGACATCTTCCTGAACCCGCTGAGCTACGTCAGCGCCCACTACGTCATCCGCTCGAGTGACGGCGACATCACCCAGATGGTGCGTAGCAAGGACGTCGCCTACCAGGCGGGCAACTGGTTCATTAACACCCACTCCATAGGCATCGAGCACGAGGGCGTGGCGATTGAGGGCGCGACGTGGTACACCGAGGCCATGTACCGCGCCTCGGCGCGGCTGGTGCGCTACCTGGCCGACAAGTACAACATCCCCCTGGACCGAGCGCACATCATCGGCCACGACGATGTGCCGGGTATCTCCGCTACGAGCCAGCGCAACATGCACTGGGATCCAGGACCCTTCTGGGACTGGGCGCACTACATGGAACTGCTCGGCGCGCCGCTGGTGCGCGTGCCAGAGCTGCGCGACCGCAACCTGGTCATGATCAACCCGGCCTTCAACACCAACCGGCCGGCGGTACGCGGCTGCGACCCGGAGCCGTGCCGCCCTACGGTGCGCCAGCCATCCAACTTCGTCTATCTCTACCAGTCGCCCAGCTTCGACGCCCCCTTCATCGTCGACCCCGCCAAGCCCAACGTCGACGGCGACCTGGCCGAGAACTGGGGCGACAAGGCCAGCACGGGGCAGATGTTCTGGCGCGTCGAGCAGCGCGGCGACTGGAGCGCCATCTTCTTTGGCGGCCAGACGGCGTGGTTCTACAACCCGCGCAATGCCCCGACGGCCGGGGGCGTCGGGGGCATGGCCGTGACCCCGAAGGCGGGCAAGACCTCCATCCCCGTCTACGGCACGGGCTACCCCGACCCCAGCAGTTTCCCGGCGGGCATCCCCGTCCGCGCCCGCAACCCACTCCAGTACACCATCCCGGCCGGACAGGCCTACGTGGCAATGGACCTGGTGGGCGGCGACTTCTACTACGCCCCGACCTACACCTTCAACCCGGCCGATCACCTGGTGGTCAAGGGGCCGGAGAAGTTCTATCAGATCTTCTTCAACCACCGCTTCGCCTTCGTCAAGGCCGATGATGTGGACGTGGTGTACGTACGGTAAACCGAGCTTCGTCCAGACGCACAAACGCCCCGACCGAGGTCGGGGCGTTGTGCTCGCGGAGGCATCGCCTTAGGCGGTGAAACCGAAGGCGATGCTCCGAGTACTACTGGCGTAATCCATGAGCATCACCTCCTGCGATTAGGATAGCAAGGGGATAAATGGGAAATCGCCCTGAGCTAGCCTGCCGCGCTGATACAATGGTGATATTATCGTGAAAACAAGGAGGTTTGTCAAGGCTTCCAGCCACCAATTTTGAAAATGTGAAGCAAATTGCACTTCGGACGCCTCAACTTTGGCCCTCCGCCGCAAGCTGTGCTATACTAGCGCCGTGGCGCGGGGCAACTCGCGCCAAGCACTTTCAGTGAGGAGGCTTCTTTCGTGAAAACACCGATGCGCCTGGCGCTAGCGGCCTTGCTGGTCATCACCGCCCTGCTCGCGGCCTGCCAGTCGTCTCCGCCCCCCCCATCGACCACCGTGCCCCCCGCCGTGGTGACGAGCGCGCCGAGCAGTGGCGGCAGTACGCCGAGCAGCGGCGGCAGCACGCCCGCTCTGCCCGCGCCCGCGACGCTGACGAAGCCCGCCGGCTACGTCGCGCCCGGTACGCCCGTCCCCGCCGCTCCGGCGGTGGCCTACCCAGGCGGGACGCCGACCGGTACGCGCTAACCCCCGACGGAGGACGGACGCGACACACGCTCACAGTCAGGATTCAAGAGCCGCACCATAGATAAACAAGAGGACGGATGGCCTGCATCCGTCCTCCGTCTTTTGTTATCAGCTTGGCTTACGCCGCCGCCAGCACGCCTCGGAATTCGGCGCTGTCGAGCGTCTCGACTTCCATCAGCTTGTGGGCGATGGCGTCCAGCTTGGCGCGGTTGTCGTGGATGACGCGGCGCGCCCGCTCGTAGGCCTCGGTGACGATGGTGCGGACCTCGGCGTCAATCTCCTCGGCGACGGCCTCCGAGTAGTTGCGCTGCTCGCCAATCTCGCGGCCCAGGAAGACCATCTCGTCCTTCTCGCCGAAGGTGATGGGGCCGAGCTTCTCGCTCATGCCGTACTGCGTAACCATCGCCCGCGCCATCTTCGTCACCTTTTCCAGGTCACTGCTGGCGCCGGTCGTCACGTCGCCGAAGATAACCTCCTCGGCCACGCGGCCGCCCAGGGCGAAGGCCAGCTCGTCCTTGAACTTGGCGACGTTGCGGAACGTGCGGTCGCTCTCGGGCAGGGGCATCACGAAACCGCCGGCCATACCGCGCGCCACGATGGTGACCTTGTGGATGGGGTCACAGTTGGGCAGCAGCGCGCCGACCAGGGCGTGGCCCGCCTCGTGATAGGCGACGATGCGCTTCTCCTCGGGGCTGATGACGCGGCTCTTGCGCTCCGGCCCCATGACCACCTTCTCCATGGCGTCCTGCATGTCGCGCATGCTGATGGCCTTGGCGTTGCGGCGCGCCGCCAGGATGGCCGCCTCGTTGACCAGGTTCTCGATGTCCGCGCCGCTGAAACCGGGCGTGATCTTGGCGCACGTCTCGAGGTCTACATCGGGGCCAAGCGGCTTGCCGCGCGTGTGAATCTTGAACATGTGCTTGCGGCCGGCCACGTCGGGGCGGTCGATGATGACGCGGCGGTCGAAGCGGCCCGGCCGCAGCAGCGCC
>CAZLBQ010000388.1:0-6302 GCA_964557745.1 uncultured Anaerolineales bacterium | reverse complement strand
CCAGGCGGCGGCTGACGCCGGAGCCGACGTCGTCGTCCTGTGCAACACCAATGGCAGCTGCCTGCCTTGGGAGGTCGAGGCCATCTACGACGCCGTCGCTGCCCACCTGCCACGCGTCCCGCTGGGCATCCACACCCACGACGACGCGGGCTGCGGCGTCGCCAACACCCTGGCCGCTGTCAAGCGCGGCGCGGTCCACATCCAGGGCACGGTCAACGGCTACGGCGAGCGCGTCGGCAACGCCAACCTGTGCACCATCTTGCCCGACCTGGCGTTCAAGATGGGCTACGACGTTCTCACGCCGTCGGCGCTGACGCGGCTCACCGAGCTGTCGCGCTACGTCGCCGAGACGGCCAACATGGCCCACGACCCGCGCCTACCTTACGTCGGCTCGGCGGCCTTCACGCACAAGGGCGGGACGCACGTCGCCGCCATCATGCGCATCGAGGAGAGCTACCAGCACATCGACCCGACGTTGGTCGGCAACCAGAAGAACGTCGTCATCTCCGAGTTGTCGGGGCAGGGGAATATCCGCTACAAGGCCGAGGAATTTGGCCTCAATGGTAACGGCCATCCAGGGATCAAGGAGGTCTTGCAACGCGTCAAGGAGTTGGAGAATAAGGGCTTCTCGTTCGAGGGAGCCGAGGCGTCGGTGGAACTCATGCTGCGCCGCACCGAGTCGGGCTACGCGCCGCCGTTCGAACTACTAGACTTCACGTGCGTCGTCGAGCACCGCACCGGGCGCGGCATCCTGGCCGAGGCGATGGTCAAGGTCCGCGTGGGCGACGAGATCGCCCACACGGCGGGCGAGGGCAACGGCCCCGTCAACGCCCTGGACATCGCCCTGCGCAAGGCGCTCCTGCCCCACTACCCGCCCCTGGCCGACATGTACCTGACCGACTACAAGGTGCGCATTCTCGACTCGCACGCCGCGACGGGGGCCATCACCCGCGTCCTGCTCGACTCGACCCAGGGCGACAAGACGTGGACGACGGTCGGCGCGTCGACCAACATCATCGAGGCGTCGTGGCAGGCCCTCGCCGACTCGTTCGAGTACGCGCTGGTGAGCGCGGCGCAGCCGGTCGTAGCGTAGCCTTCCCACCGCAGAGGGCGCAAAGAGCGCGGAGGCTATGAAGTATTATTCTCTCTGCGTCCTCCGCGTCCTCTGCGGTGAAGAAGACGCATCGCATCACCCGCTACAGCAGCGTCAGCCTTCCAGCGTCACAAATTCTACTTGCAAGGCTGTGCCGCGCACGCGCAGCCGGGCGAGGGAGATGGGGAGCTGGAAGCGGCGGGGGCCGACGCTGCCGGGGTTGAGGTACAGGACGCCGTCGCGCCAGGTGGCCGCCGGGCGGTGCGAGTGGCCGCTGATGATGGCGTGAAAGCCAGCGGTCGCCGGGTTGAGGTCGAGGGCGTGGACATCGTGGAGCACGTAGAGGCTCGCCGCCCCGACCGTCACGACTTCCGTCTCCGGGAGGTCGAGCAGCCACGGCCCGTGGTCGACGTTGCCGCGCACGGCCACGACTGGCTCGATCTCGCGCAGGCGGGGCAGGATGTTGACACCGCCGACGTCGCCCGCGTGAACAATGAGGTCAACGCCCTGCAAGGCCGCGACGACCGTCGGGCGCAGCAGGCCGTGCGTGTCGGAGAGGACGCCGACGACCGTCTCCCGCGTGGTCTCGTCTGTTGGCGTGCTCACGCGTTCGCTCCCACTTCCTGGGCCGGCGGGCCGGTCCGGCCGACGCACCGAAAGACCCATGCCGACGTAAACGCCGCCAAGAGCGTCACCGCGCCCGCCAGCACGCAGACGTTGCGCGCCGACCTGGCGTCGGGCGATGCCAATCACTGCTGGATAATACTCTATGTTAATCCCCTTGACAACCCATTCCGAAAATGGTATACTACTTTCAGACCGTTCGGTCTGTTTTTGGAGTAAGATATGAGCAAGGGCGAGCAGACACGCGAAGCCATCCTCCAGCGGGCGGCGCCCGTCTTCAACCAACTCGGCTACTCGGGCGCGTCGATGAGCGACATCATGCGCGCCACCGGGCTGGAGAAGGGCGGCATCTACAACCACTTCGGCAGCAAGGAGGAACTGGCGCTCGCCGCCTTCGACTACGCCTTTGGGCTAGTCAACGAGCGCCTGCGGCACGCGTTGGCGAGCAAGCGCAACGCCATCGACCGCCTGTGCGTCATGGTCGAGACGATTGGCAGCCAGGCCGACAACCCGCCGGTCAGCGGCGGCTGCCCCATCCTGAATACCGCCATTGACGCCGACGACGCCCACCCCGCCCTGCGTGACAAGGCCCGCCAGGCGATGGACGAGTGGTTCGACTTCATCCGCCGCGTCGTGCGGCGGGGCAGCGAGCGCGGCGAGGTGCGTCCCGACGTGGACCCCGACGACGTGGCGACGTTCCTGATCTCAACCCTCGAAGGCTCGATTATGTTGAGTAAGCTGTACGGCGATCCGGTCCACATGCGCCGCGCCGTCGCTCATCTGACCGACTACCTGGAGCGGCACGTCCGAGCGTAGTCTCTTTTTTTACCATAAAACCGACCGATTGGTCTGATTCAAGGAGAAGGCGTATGGCGTCGTACCGTATCCGCCCCGCGACTCCCGAAGATGCCCCCCAACTGGCCGCGCTGCTCAGCGGCATGTCGCCCACGTCGCGCGAGATGCGCTACTTCGTCACGCGCCCCCTCTCGGAGGCAGAGATCGAGCGCGAGATCCAGCGCCTGACGAGCGGCCACGCCGACCGCGGCAGCCTGGTCGCGCTGGCCGAGGTGGGGGAAGGTGAGGCGGTGATTGGGGTGGCGGAGTACGTGCGGGAGGCGTGTTGCGCGGACAGCGCGGAGATCGGCGTGCTGGTGCAAGACGAGTACCAGCGCCAGGGGGTCGGGACGGCGATGATGCGGCAGTTGGCCCACGTCGCCACGGACCACGGCATCACCACGGCGACGGCCTACATCCAGGCCGAGAACGAGGCGATTCGCCGCCTGCTGCGGCGGCTCAACGTGCCGATCAAGATGGAGACGCGGCGCGGCGTGACGACACTGCGCGCCCCGCTGACTAGCGCCAGCCCACCGCGTCCTTGAAAATCTCGATGGCGCGCAGCACGCCGCGCCCGTCCATCTCGACGGCCACGACATCCACTCGCCAGTCGATGGTCGGCGGGTAGGCCCCAGCCTGAAGATAGGCGTCGGCCAGGGCAGCGAGCCGCGCCCGCTTGCGCGGCCCTACCGAGTCGCTGGCCGCCCCGCGCCAGCCCCCGCGGCGTGTCCGCACCTCGACAAAGACCAGGCAGTCGCCGTCACGGGCGATGATGTCCAATTCCCCCAGTGGGCAGCGCCAGTTGCGCTCGACAAGGGTGTAGCCGCGCTCGACTAGCGCCCGCGCCGCCAGCTCCTCGCCAGTCTTTCCCAGTCCCCGTCGGGGGTCGCCTGGCATCCTTGGCTCCTCGTTCACCGCAGAGGGCGCAGAGGGCACAGAGTGGAAGATATTTCTAAGCCTCTGCGTCCTCCGCCTCCTCCGCAGTGAGTATCTACTCATGCTGAGAGAGAGTTCACTCTAGCCCCAAACCGAGTTGGACGGCCTGGACCGGGGCGAAGGAGGCGCGGTGGATAGCGCAGGGGCCGCGCGTCTGGAGCGCCTGGGCGTGCTCCGCCGTGCCATAGCCCTTGTGGCGGGCGAAGCCGTAGCCGGGATAGAGATTGTCGTACTCGACCAGGAGGTGGTCGCGCGTCACCTTCGCCACAACCGAGGCCGCCGCCACCGACAGGCACAGGCGGTCGGCGCGGGGGAAGGCGCGCTGCGGGAGGGCGCAGGGCAAGGTAACAGCATCCAGCACCAGGGCCGCCGGGGTGGGGGCCAGTTGAGCCAGCGCCCGCAGCATGGCTTCGCGGGTGGCGGATAGGATGCCCAGCGTGTCCAACTCAGGAACGTGGACCATGCCCACGCCGACCGTCAGCGCCGCGTCCATGATAAGCGGCAGCGCCGCCTCGCGGGCCTGGGGCGTCATGAGCTTCGAGTCGCGGACCCCGGCCAGGCGCTCGATCAGGGTCGGGTCGTCGAGGGGCAGGACGACGGCCGCCGCAACCACAGGCCCCGCCCACGCGCCGCGCCCGACCTCGTCCAGCCCGGCGACGAGGGGATAGCCTTGCGCCGCGAACGTCAATTCTTCATTGAGGGTCGGAGGGATGGCTCGCATCGCCGGTCGCTCCACACGCGTCATAAGGGGATAAATCAGAGACCCGGTCTCTTGCGAAACCGGGTCACAGGTCTTCAGTCACTCGTGGGCTACAGCGAGCGCTTGCGCTCGCGCAGGCGGGCCGCCTTGCCACGCCGCTCGCGCAAGAAGTAGAGGTTCTTGCGGCGGACGTGGGCGTGGCGGACCACCTCGATGCGGTCGATGCGGGGCGAGCGCATGGGGAAGGTACGCTCAACGCCCACGCCATCGGCGCCAATACGGCGGACGGTGAAGCTGGCGTTCGGCCCACCGCGGCGGATGCGCATGACGATGCCGTCGAAGCGCTGCACGCGCTCGCGGTTGCCCTCGATAATCTTGAAGAAGACGCGGACCGTGTCGCCGGTCATCAGGTCCGGGACATTCGGGTTGGCCGCGACGCTATTCTCGACAGATTGCAGCAGATTGAAGCTCATAAGACACCCCTCGTGTGCGATTCACAAGGGATAAGTATAGCAGAAGTGGGGACAGACGCCAAATTTCGGCCTCACCCCTCCTTCGCCCGCCAGACCTTGGGGGTGAAGGGTGGCATGCCGTCAGCCAGCTGGATACGCCAGGGCGTGAGGCGCAGCACCCCAAAGCCTGGATCGTCGACGCTCTTGTAGATGGGAGCCGGGTCGAAGCCCAGCGGCGGGGCCGTCTGGAGGCACAGGTCCCACACGCGCTGCTTGTCGGCCGGGTCGTCGGCCCAGGCGGCCAGGCAGTCTACGTAGACGGGCTTGATGGGATCGGCGACGTAGGCCAGCGAGATATAGGGATTGCGCGCTAGGTGCTGGCCCTTGAACGAGTGCCGCCGCGTCGTAATCCAGCCCGTCAGGCCTTCCCAGAGCGGGTGGATGACACGGGAGCGGGGCCGGCCCTGGCCGTCAACCGTCGCCATGCTGCACCACACCATCTTTTGGATGCGCTCGGTAAATTCAGGCTCAAGCTCGGCGAAGGTCTCAACTTCCATCGTCACCTTCCTGTAACGAAGCGGCTAATTCCGCTAGATACCGTCGGTCGGCGTCGGTCAGGTCGGCCGTCTCCAGCAGGTCGGGGCGGCGCTCCCAGGTGCGGCGCAGCGCCTGCCGCCGCCGCCACTTGGTGACTTCGGCGTGGTGGCCGGACACGAGAATGTCCGGGATGCGCCAGCCCCGAAACTCGGGCGGGCGGGTGTACTGCGGACCTTCCAGCAGCCCCGACGCGATGGAGTCCTGGACAGCGCCCATGGGGTTGCCCAGCACGCCCGGCAGCAGCCGCGCCACAGCGTCCACCACAATCATCGCCGGTAACTCACCGCCCGTCAACACGTAGTCACCAATCGACAACTCTTCCGTCACCAGGTGCTCGCGCACGCGCTCGTCGATGCCCTCGTAGTGGCCGCACAGCAAGGCGATGCGTGGCAGGCGGGCGTACTCGGCGGCGACGGCCTGGGTGAAGAGCCGCCCCTGGGGGTCCATGAGGACGATGGGGCACACGGCGCGTGGGTCAGGTCCCAGGACGGCCTCCACTGCGCCGAAGACGGGTTCCGGCTTCATCACCATCCCGCCGCCACCGCCATAGGGATAGTCGTCGGCCACCTTGTGGCGACCTGCCGCGTGGTCGCGGATGTTGTGGAGGTGGATGTCGAGCTGGCCGGCCTCGACGGCGCGCTTGATGATGCTGTCGCCGAACGGCCCCTCGAACATGGCGGGGAAGAGGGTAAAAATGTCGAAGCGCATGATTTATTGTCTCTGGCCGACGGCCTATGCTATAATCAGGCCGCCGGTCCAGAGAGCCTGATTATCCCCGGCGCGCGGAGGTCTTCATCGTGGCCTTAGATTCTACCGAGCCGAAGCAGCGTCGCGGCGCTTCTTCCGCCGTCCTCATCAGCACCGCTGCGGCCGTCTTGATGGCGCTCGTCATTGGCGCGGGCGCGTTCGTCGGCCGCCCCGACCGCACCCTGCCCGCCCAACTCACGGCGCTGCCCGAGCAGGCGCAAGCCCAGGCGGGTGAACTGGCGCCCATCGTTGCCACTGGAGCCGCGCCGACGAGCGCGCCCGCCGCAGGCGCCACGGCGCCGGCCGCTACCGCCGCCGC
>CAZLBQ010000387.1:0-6336 GCA_964557745.1 uncultured Anaerolineales bacterium | reverse complement strand
GCCTGACCTACGGCGACCACCGGCCCGCCCTGCGCGCCTGGGCCGAGCTGGCGGGCCTGCCCGTGCTTGACTTGACCTAAGCGACCGCTGACCGCCGACAGCCGACCGCCCATGCCTTGGCGGTCGGTGGTCCGCGGTCGGCGGTCGGGAGGAAGGAATGCCTTTCACCACTCTCATCGAAGCCCAGGTGGACGCGGCGAACCGCGCGCGGCTGGCCGAGGTCGGCGCGGTCATCACGCCCCACCCCGGCCCGACGCCCGACCTGGACGCCCTGGCCCGCGCCGACGCCCTCGTCCTGGGCAGCCTGTGGAAGATGACCGCCGCTGTCCTCGACGCGTGCCCCCGCCTGAAAATCATCAGCCGGCCGGGCATTGGGCTGGACAACATCGACCTGGACGCGGCGACCGAGCGCGGCATCGTCGTCGCCCACGTCCCTGACGGCCCGACTGAGTCGACCGCCGAGCACACCGTCGCCCTGCTGCTCGCCCTCGCCAAGAAGCTGCCCCTCGCCCAGGACGCCACGCGGCGCGGCGACTACCGCCGCGACCCGCTGCTGGGGACCGAGCTGCGCGGCAAGACGCTGGGCGTCGTCGGCATCGGCCGCATCGGGGCGCGCGTCGCCGCCATCCTGGGGCGCGGCTTCGACATGCCGGTCCTGGCCTACGACCCCGGCCTGCCGCCCGACGAGATCCAGCGGCGCGGCGCGACGCCGGTCGACCTGGACGACCTGCTGGCCCAGGCCGACATCGTCACCCTCCACCTGCCGCTGACACCGGAGACGCGCCACCTCATCGCCGCCGAGCGGCTGGCGCGCATGAAGCCGGGCGCGTTCCTCCTCAACTGTGCGCGCGGCGGGCTGGTGGACGAGACCGCCCTGGCCGACGCCCTGCGCGGCGGCCACCTGGCTGGCGCCGGGCTGGACGTGTTCGAGCACGAGCCGCCGCCCGCCGACCACCCCCTGCTCCACCTCCCCAACGCCCTGTGCACGCCCCATAGCGCCGTCGTGACCCGCGAGGCCCTGGCCCGCATGGCCGCCGGGGCCGTCGACAACATCCTGGCCGTCGTGCGCGGCGACCCGCCCACTCGCCTGGCGAACCCGGCCGTCTGGGACCAGCGGCGCGTCTGGGAGACACCGTGACGCCGCGCGAGCAGGGGAGCAGGGGAGCAGGGGAGCAGGGGCTGCATGTGTCTCCCCTGCCCCCCCGCCCCTCTGCCCCCCTGCGGTCCTCGCTGGTCGTCGCCCAGGCCGGCGGCCCGACGGCGGTCATCAACGCCAGCCTGGCCGGGGTGGTCGAGGCGGCGCAGGCGTCGGGGCGGTTCGCGCGTATCTGGGGACTGGTGCACGGGCTGGAGGGGGCGCTGCGCGGCGAGATGGTCGACCTGACGGACCTGACGTCCGCCCAACTCGACCGCCTGGCCCAGACACCGGCTGCCGCGCTGGGTGGGTCACGCTACAAATTGACCCCCCAGGACGACAGCCGTATTATGGACACGCTGCGTCAGGTCGGCGCGGCGGTCTTCATCGGCATCGGCGGCAACGGCACCATGACCGCCTGCGACCGCCTGGCCCGCGCCCTGGCGGGCGAGGTGGCCGTCGTCGGTGTGCCTAAGACCGTCGACAACGACCTGGCCGGGACAGACCACTGCCCCGGCTACGGCAGCGCTGCCCGCGCCGTCGCCCAGCTGACCCGCGACACCGCCCTCGACTTGCGCGCCATGCGCCGCTTCGACCGCGTCGTCATCCTCGAAGCCATGGGCCGCGACGCGGGCTGGCTGGCAGCGGCGGCAGCCCTGGCGCGCACGCCCGGCCTGGCCGCGCCGCATCTGGTCTACGTCCCGGAACGACCGCTCGTCGTGCCCGACTTCCTGGCCGCCGTCGAGCAGGGGCTGGCGGCGCAGGGCTGGGTCTACGTCGCCGTCTCCGAGGGCGTGCGCACGCCCGACGGCACGCTCGTCTCCCTGCTGCGTGGCGACCTGCCCCGCGACGCCCTGGACCGCCCCATCCTGTCCCTGGGCCTCGGTCCGGCGCAGTACCTGGCGGAGCAGGTCGGCCAGGCCCTCGGCGTCCAGACGCGGACGGTCCGCCTGAGCACGGTTCAGCGCGCCTCGTCGGCCCACGTGTCCAGCGTCGACCGCGCTGAAGCCTGGACGCTTGGCCGGGCCGCCGTCGCGCGGGCGCTGGCAGGCGAGAGCGACATCATGGTGGGGCTGCGCCGCGCGCCGGGACCGTACGCCGTCGACATCGTCCCCGTCGCGCTAGCCGAGGTCGCGGGCCACGCCCGCCCGCTGCCCGACGCCTTCCTGGCCGCCGACCGCCCCGACGTCACCCCGACGTTTATCGAGTGGCTCACGCCCTTGCTGGGGGATCCACTCCCGGATATTGAACGTCTACCTATTGATTAACTAAACCGTTTCCCACCCAGCGCCTCTCTCCCCCTGCACGAGCCTGTTCACCCTCCCCCGGCGCGCACAATCTACTCCAGGAGAGCGTATGCAACGCCGCATGTCGTTCCTAACCCTCGTCGCCGGCTGCCTGACCGCCCTGGTCCTGCTGGCCGCCGCCGGCGCCCCCGGCCAGGCCGAGACGCCGTCCCACGCGCTGTACCTGCCAACCCTCCTCCGCGGGCAGCGCCCCAGTATCGAGCCGCAGCCGCGCCTGGTCGGCCAGCTCAAGGGCGGCAACGGCCCGCTGGCCGTCATGGGCGCCTACGCCTTGTTTGGCGCGGGCGACCGCCTGCTCGTCGTCGATGTCGCCACGCCCAGCCAGCCGCGCCAGGTCGGCGCGCTCCAGCTGCCCGATTACGTCGGCGAGATTGTGGTCGCCGGGCGGCTGGCCTACGTCGGCGTGAGCACGGCGGGCCTGCACATCGTCGACCTCAGCGACCCGACCGCGCCCCGCGTCGTGGGCCGCTACGAGGCCGTCAACCCCCGTAACGGCGAGGCAGAGGCCGTCGACGCCATCGCCGTGACCGGCCACTACGCCTACGTCACGGTGTGGAGCAGCCTGCACATCGTCGACGTCTCGAACCCGGCCGCGCCGCGCCTGGCGCAGTGGAAGTTCTTCACCAACGAGGACGAAGCGCCCATCGCCGTGACCATCGCGGGCGGCCTGGCCTACGTCTCGGTCCTCGACACCAACGTCAAGATCTACGACATCTCGAACCCAGCCCAGCCCCGTTGGGTCAGCGCCTACGAACTGGGGCGACCGGGCCAGGTCGTCGTTCGGGGCCAATATGCCTATCTTGCGAATGACTACGCTGGAGTGCAGATTGTGGATATGGCGAACCCGGCCGCGCCGCGGCAGGCGGGCGTGGTCACGACGACGTCCCCCGTGCGGGGCATCGCCGTTGCCGGGCCGCGCCTGTACGTCGCCACCCAACTCAACGGGGTGAGGATTGTCGACGTCAGCGACCCCGCCGCGCCGCGTGAGGTTGGCGCGTATGCCAGCCCCACCTCGCCCGAGACCGTCGTGGCCGTGGACAATACGCTGTATGTCATGGACGAGGTGGCCGACCTGCGGGTGGTCGACGTCACCGCCCCGGCGGCCCCGCGCGAGGTCGGCGCGTACGACCTCCACGCGCCCGACGACGGCGACGCCATCGCCCTGGTGGGTCACACTGCCTACGTTTCGGAGCGGGAGCGCTGGGGCGATGGGCCGACGGGCGTCGGCCGGCTGTGGATCATCGACGTCTCGGACCGCACCGCGCCGCGCGGCCTCGGCTTCTACCCCATCTCCGGCAGTCTCACCGTGGCGGACCACACCATGTATGTGGCGACGGGCGAGGCGGGCTTGCGCATCCTCGACCTCAGCGACCCAGTGCAGCCCCGCGAGGTCGGCGCGTTCACAGGCGGCAAAGCCTACGCCGTCCAGGTCGTCGGCCACACTGCCTACGTCACGAGCGACTCGCCCAGCCTGCGCATCCTGGACGTCGCGGACCCCACCCGCCCAGTCCAGGTGGGCGCGTATGAGGGCGGCGCGGGCGGCAGCCGGCTGGCCGTTGTCGATGGCCGCGTCTATGTGAACATCGGGACGTGGGAGATGCGCATCGTGGATGTCACCGACTCCACCGCGCCGCGCGAGCTAGGCCGCTACAAGCCCGCCCCGCTGGAGCAGATCCGGGGCCTGGCGGTCAGCGGCCACACCGCCTATCTCGGCGGCGAGCGCGCCTTCCACGTCGTGGACGTGTCCGACCCGGCCGCGCCGCGCCTGGTCAGCGCCACCCCGCTGTGCGGCGCCCAGGTGATGGACGTGCAGGTGCGCGGGCGGACCGCCTTCGCCACGTCGTGGGCCAGCGCCGCGTGTGTTATCGACGTCTCGGACCCACGCGCCCCGCGCCAGGTGAGCGCGGCCGCCAGGCTCGGGGGCGCGAATAAGCTGGCCGTCGACGACGAGACGCTGTACAGCGTCGGCTTTCCCATCGGGCTGCGTGTCTACGCCTTGTGGTAGGGCAGCTCGAAGGTCTGGATGGTGAACAGGGGAGTGAAGCCGAGCCGGGTGTAGAACCCCTCGGCGTAGCTGCCCGGCATCGCGGACAGGAAGACGAGGTCGCAGCCCCGCTGCTGCGCCTCGTCCACAATCGCGTGGAGGATGGCGGTGCTGACGCCGCGCCCGCGGAACCGCTCCAGCGTCGCCACGCCGTAGATACCCACCGCGCCGTCCTGAAAGCGCGCCGACGCCGCCCCCACCGGCACGCCGTCTAGCGTGGCGAGCAGGTAGCGGTAGTCCCAGCGGGCCAGGTTGCGCTGCGCCCCCGCCAATGAGGCCTCCGAAGGCGCGCCGCCGCCAAAGCCCGCCGATTGGACCGTCACGACGTCGCGCAGCCCTGCCGCGTCCGTCGCGGCGCGGACCTCGACCGTCGGGTTGCGCGCCGCGCGCAGCGGCCCGACCAGGTGCATAAACACCTCGCGCTCGTCGGTCTCGACCCAGCCCCGCGCCCGCAGCCGGTCGGGCCAGCCGGGCGGCGCGGACAGGGGCGTGACGCGCACGCGCGGTGTCCCGCCCACGGCCCGGAAGTGCGCCACGAGGCGGTCGAGCAGGGCGTCGGGGTCGGGCGGCGCGTGGGGTTGGAGGACGGCCAGGTTGAAGTGGTCGCCCGCGTCCGACGTGAAGACCGCCGCCCCCGGCCACTCCTGGCGCTGCGCCGCGTACTCGTGGCTGACCGAGTCGACCTGCAGGATGCGCGCCCAGAGCGCGCGGTCCTCAGTCATCGTCCCCGTCCAGGGCAGGCGCGACGTCGGTCATGAACTGGCGCAGGCGCGCCAGGTGCGCGTCCACCGCGCCCAGCCCACCGCCCATGGTGTTGACGGCCAGGTGCGTCGCCCCCGCCGCCTGCCAGTCCAGTGCCGCCTGCCGCCACTCGTCAGGCGTGCCCGTCGAGATGGTCATGACGCCCGACACGCCGAGCCGCGTCGGGTCACGGCCCGCCGCTTCAGCCGCCGCCCGCAGCCGCCCAATCGCGCCCCGCATCAGGTCTACGGACGGGAAGGCCCGCCACTGGGGCAGCCAGCCGTCGGCGATCCGCCCGGCGCGCTCGATGACCGCATCGGCCTGCCCGCCCATCCAGACCGGTATCGGGCGCTGGACGGGCAGCGGGTTGATGCCCGCTTCGGGAATCGTGTGCCACTGGCCCTGGACGCTCACGCTCGGCTCGGTCCACAGCCGCCGCAGCACCTCGATTTGCTCCTCGATGCGCCGCCCGCGCGTGCGGAAGTCCTCGCCCAGCGCCTCGTACTCCACGGCGTTCCAGCCGATGCCGACGCCCAGCCGGAAGCGCCCGCCGCTCAGCAGGTCGACCTCGGCGGCCTGCTTGGCGACGAGGGCCGTCTGGCGCTGCGGCAGGATGAGGACGCCGATGACCAGCTCGAGGCGCTGGGTCACGGCGGCCAGGTAGCCGAAGAGGACCATGACCTCGTGGAACTGCGTCTCCAGTCGGTACGGGCCTGACCAGTCCGGGCGGTTGCGTGTGTCGGCCCCCAGCACGTGGTCATACGCCTGGAGGTGGCGGTAGCCCAGCCCCTCGACGGCCTGGGCATAGTCGCGCACCGGACCGACGTCCGGCCCAATCTCCGTCTGGGGAAAGATGACGCCGAGTTTCATATCCTAGCCCCCGCGAAACTTCACCTTGTAGCCCAACTTCGTCAGATGCTCCGCGACGCGCTCGCGGTGGTCGCCCTGGACCTCGATCTCGCCCTCAGCGACCGTCCCGCCCGCGCCACACAGCTTCTGCAACGCCTTGAGGATCTCGCGCAGGCGCTCCTCGCTACCCAGCAGCCCGCTGACGACCGTCACCGTCTTGCCGCGCCGCCGCTTGCGGTCGCGCTCGACGTACACCGTCT